>CATPAT010000049.1 GCA_955652155.1 uncultured Chthoniobacterales bacterium
CTCCGCGCTCGCTCAGCAGACCGACCACAGTGAGGAAACCGTAGCGCAGCTCCAGGCGGAAATGGCTTCGGGAAAGCTCACCTCGGTGGATCTGACTAACTTCTATATCAACCGCATTCTTTCGCTCGACCAGAACGGTCCGGGGGTGAACTCGGTAATCGAGCTTAACCCCGACGCGTTGACGATGGCGAAGAACGCGGACGCGCTCCGCGCCAAAGGCACGGTGCTGGGGCCGCTCCACGGCATCCCGGTTCTGCTCAAGGACAACATCGATACTGGCGACAAGATGCAAACCACCGCCGGGTCATTCGCGCTCGTGGGCAAGCCCGCCCTAAACGACTCAACGGTCGCTGCGAAGCTGCGCGCTGGTGGCGCCGTCATCCTTGGCAAGACGAATCTATCCGAGTGGGCGAACTTCCGCTCCCTTTTCTCCACCAGCGGGTGGTCTGGGCGCGGCGGATTGACCCATAACCCGTACTCGCTCGATCGCAACGCCTGCGGTTCCAGCTCCGGTTCCGCGGCGGCGGTGTCCGCCAACTTCACCGCGGTGTCGTTTGGCTCGGAGACCGACGGCAGCATCGTCTGCCCGGCGAACGTCAGCGGCGTGGTGGGCATCAAGCCGACGGTCGGCGTCACCAGCCGCGCGGGTGTCGTCCCCATCTCGCACACGCAGGACACCATCGGACCGCACGGACGCACCGTGGCCGATGCGGCTGCGGCCCTCAACGTCATCGCCAGCCGGACGCCAGATCCGCGCGACCCCGCGACGGCCGGCGTGCCGCTCGGGTGGCAGGGCACGGGCCGCACGCGCCCGGCGCTCCCCGTCGACTACACCGCGTTCGTTGACCCGAACGGGCTGCGCGGTGCTCGCGTCGGCATGACCCGGCAGGGCATCGACGTCTTTGGGCCGCCGCAGGTGGTGACGGCATTCGACAACGCGATCGCCGCCATCCAGGCAGCGGGCGCAACGGTGGTCGACCTCGACGCCGCCAGCTTCAACTTCCCGAGCACAGGCACCTCCGAGTTCCTGGTGCTGCTCTTCGACTTCAGGATCGACGTACAGAATTACTTCGCGACACGAGTGGGCGTGCCGATGGCCCGCAAGACGCTGGCCGACGCTA
Organism: uncultured Chthoniobacterales bacterium; assembly: GCA_955652155.1. Lineage (GTDB taxonomy): Bacteria > Verrucomicrobiota > Verrucomicrobiia > Chthoniobacterales > UBA10450 > AV40. The sequence continues at coordinate 1,122 of CATPAT010000049.1, forward strand.
TCGCCTTCGACAACGCCCACGCAAGCACCGAGATGCCGTACTTCTTCCAGGAGATCTTCCAGCAAGCGCAGGCGCTGGCGATCGGCGCGGACACGCCGCAGCCGATCTTCGGCGGGCTCACCTACAACCAGGCGCTGGCCATGGATCACAACGGGGGCGTGAACGGCATCGACGCCGCGATGGCTCAGTTCAACCTAGACGCGGTGGTGGCGCCGACCGACAGCCCCGGCTGGACCACCGATCTGATCCTCGCCGACCACTTCCTCTTCGCCAGCTCGGGGCTGGCCGGCCCGCCGGGGTACCCGATCGTGCAGGTGCCGGCGGCCGACGTGCTGGGGATGCCGATGGGAATCAGCTTCCTCGGGACGGCGTTCAGCGAGCCGACGCTGATCAAGCTGGCCTCCGGCTTCGAGGCGGTGACCCACGCGCGCTTTCAGCCGACCTTCACCGAAGACGTGACGACGATGAACACAGCCGGCACGACGCTCAGGCGGCCGCCTCCACCGCCCAAGAAGGACAATGGCTTGCGTCCGCACCGGATGTGATCGGCTAACGAGACCAAGATCAGCCGCGGCGATGGCGTCGCTTTGACGAGGGATCTTAGTTATGGAGTCGGGGTTGGCGTGGGCTTGGGCGTTGCCGCCAGAGTTCTTTGCGCCGCAGACACAGTCTGGTTGACCGCAGAAATCCCGTGTACCTGAAGCACCCGTTCTTTTAGCGTCACCTAAAGCCGAGTTCTAAGCTGCTCCGTCCCTCCGCGCGCGCGCGTGCGCGAGGCATGTGGCGAAACCGAGCCATCAAATGAATAACAGCGAGGCCAAAGAGAAGTTGTTGCTCTACCGTAAAGTTATCCTGAGCGATGCAACCGCCCTGGGATACTAAACAAATTGCAAGGTCACAAGTTCGACATAGTCCGACGGGTTGCAAAAGTAACAACCGCGTTGCTTTTCCGGTGTTGCGCGAGGGGCAGGTCTCTGCCTCAAGATCGTGCACGCGAAGGCCGGCGGTTCCGAGAAGGTGTCCATTCGCATGCGCAACCCATGCAATAGGCAACTTATCTCGATTCATGTGCTTCTTCAGTTTTTTGATTCGAGCCTCAGGGGTTTCTTCGCCAAGAATTGAGCCCCACTGTTCGAGCAGCCACTGCGCCAATTGCGAGATGTATTCGGGGTGCTCAATCAGATAGCTAATCTGAACTCCGCGCATACCAATTCAGTGTTCGGTCTAACGAGACCAAGCTCAGCCACGGCTCCGGCAGGCGCAAGTGGCAGGCAGCAAAAATCGGCCGGGTTATCCGCGAAATTTGCTCGCGGCACGTCGTACGGGGGCCTTGTGAGCATGTTGTTTGCGCTGTTTCGCAGAAGCGTCTTCCAGTCGCGATGTGTCACGCTTCGGCTTTCCGGTCCAGGGACTGCCACCAAAGTCATGTTTGCGTGTTTGTTTAGGCATCGCTGAATGTCGGTGAGTTGCCGCGATTTGACAATGAATGGCAGCCAGCGGTTGGCTGCATCGCCTGGTTAGGCGGTGACGGTGAATTCACAAAAGACATGAAGCTAGAATATGGTTCTTCTTCGGCGGTTTTAGGTTGATCTTCGGTGGCCAAATTGAACCTTACTTCTCGAAGACACCTAATTGACGAAGGCCGCTGATCCAATCCTCCGTGTGCCAGGTTCGAACAATCTTCCCGTCTTTGAACTCGTGGATGTCCACGACCTGAATGTCCATCTTCCGATCCTTTGACGGGAAACCCATGAACGCCTCTTTTTGCGTGCCAGCCATTTTGGCGCGAACGACCACCTTGTCTCCCTCCTGGAGAATGTCCTCAATTGTGAGCTTCAGATCAGGAAAAGTCGTTGTGAGCCGGGCGAGAAGAGGTTTTACACCTTCTGGACCCGCAGGCGTGCCGGGAGGTGACGGAATATCTACCCAAGTCTCGTGCAGGATTTTGTCGAGAAGGGCCGGGTCTTTGTCGGTGAACGCCTTATACCAAAAGGGTGACGTCTTTCTTGTAGTCGTTCATGTTTGTCTTTCTGTCAGTGTTCATGCTTTCCGTGTGGGTGCATGAACATAGGATTAAACCCAGCAATATTTAGTAACCCCTTTTCCATAATTCTCCTTAGCGACTTGCGTAATCTTGAGCTTATTCGTTTCCCCCGCCTAACGAGACCAAGATCAGCTACCGCAGTGCGAAACGCGAATGAAAACGTAGTTGCTTAAAACTCGTCGAACCGCTATCCACCTCGCATGGACATATCGCTTAAATCACTGGAAGAAGCCATCAGCATTCGACGTCAAATTGGATCGCTCGAAAAACGTCTTAACGCCCTCTTGGGGACATCCGCGTCAACCACATCAACCCGTAGAGGCAAACGAAGAATGTCTGCTCAAGCTCGGGCTAAGATTGCCGCCGCGATGAGGGCAAGATGGGCAAAGAGAAAAGGGAGGACAACGCATGTCTCGAGTGCAAAAAGAAAGGGCGGAATTACGGCGGCTGGAAAAGGAAGCGGCTTTCTCAACTCATGAAAGCACGTTGGGCAGCAAGGAAGAGATCGGCCGGGAAGAAGTAAACGTAGTCACGCGCCGGGAAGCCGACGCGAAATTTAAGTTGATGGTGCTTGGCGACGAGGATTTGCAGCCGCTTTGGCTTGAGACTGGCTAATCCGTTTTGTCCGATTCCATTTTGAGCAGTCGAATTTTAGGCCACAAGCACTGCAACTGCCAGCGGGACGACCTTTTCTTTACCTAGAGCGGGCTTCATACAGATTCTACCTCCTGGCAAGCTCGGAACACCACCGTGTAAGTCTGGACAGTTGAAGAAGGATTTCGGATTGGAAGTGAGTTCCGCCAGACATGCTGCGCGGCTAATAATTTTGGAGATCATTGAGGTCCTTTTTCGTTGTTGCCGACCATTTGCGGAGCGGGTTTGTTCAGTTTCAAGCTGTGCGCTCATCACCTTCTGGATTTGCGACTCCTGCTCTTTCAAGGTTGCAGTTAAGGCTTTGATTTCTTTGGCCTGCTGCGCGGTTTAGGGTGAAAGTCCTTCTGCTGCAGCGCGATCATCGCTTCCTGTTTTGCAACAGTAGGCTTTAGTTCTCGATTTATGTTTTTTGCCCCCATGCCAAGTCCGTTCCGTGCGATGATCTCATTTTGGTGTTTGATCATAGCCAATCCCAATGGGGTTCCAATTAATGTATTCATATTTTACCTTTGGATTAAGTTAAAGCCATCTCGGTGCATCGCGCTCACCGCTTATTGTCAGAGTCGACCCTAATCTTGTGCACGTTGAGGAACAGTCCCGGTGGAAGGATGCCCGGCCCCCTAAGAATCCCAGTTGCAAGCTTGCAGGGGTGCGTTGATCAGAAGTTTCGAAAAGCCCACCACGTCCATGAACAAGACATGCGCGATTTCGAGTTGAATTTCCTTCTTAACCTCGGCGGACATCCCGTGAAGTTACGTGAAAACAAAGCGATTCAATAATTCCGCTTCCGGCCGACCGTCGAGAACAAAGCTGGCGTTGTCGAACATCTTGCGCAGCGACCCGTGAACTTTGTAACCAAAATTTTTCTCACGCTGCTCTACGAATCGAGGCGGCCTATCGCGCCGAGCGGCGCCGGGTGGAGGAGTGCCTCGCATTTCTGGACCGAACCAAATGCCCTGTAATCGAGCAGTCGTGATTCCGTGCATTTGGATGCGAGGCGAGGATGCGATCAGACCGAGATACTTGAGCAACTTAATCAACTCGTCCGGGACACGCCGCATTTTCGTGAAGCGGAAGCGGATGGCAAACTGATCCGGCTCGCGACCGGCGATGGGATGGCGCTGGTGTTTTCCAACAGCATGGAAGGGCCGGTGGAATGCGCTTGATTTCAGCATCTCAGCTTTTCAGGTTCACTTTTCTCCAGAACCTACCCGGCCAAAGCATCAATCGTTTTCCACTCTTCCGGGGTTAACTTGAGCTTCCCCGCCGCCACGTTTTCTTCCAGGTGCGCGATCTTCGACGTGCCGGGAATCGGCAGCATCACCGGCGACCGTTCCAAGAGCCAGGCAATCGCGAGCTGATAAACGCTCGCGCCGTGCGCCTTGGCAATCGCGTCGAGCGCAGCGCCGGACTTCAATCCATTGCCTCCTCCGATCGGAAACCACGGCAAAAAGCCCAGTTCCTCCTTCTCGCAATAGATCAGAGCTTTTTCCGATTTGCGGTCCCCAATGTTGTACCGATTCTGCACACTCACGATCGGAACAACTTTGCGCGCCCGCACGATTTCCTCCGGGCTCACATTCGATAATCCTACGTGCCGAATCTTCCCGGCGCCCTGCATCTCCTTGAGCGCGCCGAGCGATTCCTCCATCGGCACTTTACGATCGACGGTGTGCAATTGATACAAATCGATCCGCTCGAGCCGAAGCCGCTTTAGACTCTTCTCGACACATCCTTTGAGGTATTCAGGTCGACCGTTTGGCACCCACTCGCCAGGTCCAGGGCGAGTCAGGCCGCCCTTGGTCGCGATAACGAGGCCGGCCGGATAAGGATGGAGCGCCTCGGCGATGAGCAGTTCACTTGTTTCAGGCCCGTAAGCGTCGGCGGTGTCGATCAAGTTCACACCGAGCTCGACCGCGCGCCGCAGAACTTTGAGCGCGTTCTCGCGATCAGGCGGCCAACCCCAAATGCCATCGCCGGTGATGCGCATCGCGCCAAAGCCGAGCCGATTGACCGGGAGATCGCCGCCTAATTTCCAAACGGAATTCGTAGCCAGGCTCGGCGTCGTTGATGACCCGGCTCCGAAGATTGTGGCCGATCTTCCTGCCAACAGCGTCGCTCCGGTTGCCAGACTCATGCCAAGAAATGTTCGGCGGGTAACCATCTAACGGGACCAAGCTCAGCCACGGCTCCAGCAGGCGCAAGTGGTCACGCAAAGAAAGCAGGGCGTACCAGATAAACCGCGAAATGTTTACGAGCCGTTCTACGCAATCTGGCACGGAATCACAGCGTTTTCGTCGTAAGAGTAAACGGCACAGAGCCGATGGTAACCATCCGCAATGATCACCTTTCCGTTGGCCGCATCTCTTATCAGCAAGAGCGGCGACAACGCCTTCCCCGCTTGTATTCTCTCTCTGTCCCTTTTGACGTGGGAATTGCTCGCCCCTAATAACGACAGAGCTGATGCTCGAAAAATGTCCTTGGCCTTGAACTTAGACATCGGTGCCCGTTTTAACTTATCTACGTGCAGAGCGGAAGTCGGCTCATCGTACAATAAACTCAGGTATGACATAGCTGCCGGATAGTCATGATCCTCCGGCTTACGCAGCCATCTGATTTTAATTTGCTTGGCCATTGCACCTACAGCATTGACAACGTATTCATAAATTCAAGCTGGTCATCGCACCAGCCAGCGGTGAACTGCAGCGCATGGTTAGGTGTTTCGTGAGGAACCTTTATATTTGTCGTGATGCCGCACCCAGTCCTGAGTATGCGCCGGATCTTCATCCCGTCCCTTCGCAGTTAGGTCGAGGAAATGGTAGGTGGTGTTCAGCATGTCGATTCCGCGGGCGTGGGCCGAGTAGGTGTGAAATACATCGCCGTTCTTGTCCTTGTAGAACGCACTGACTCCTTGGAGTTCATCCATGTCCGATTTGATTTTGGTGAAATTGTAGAACAGCGTCCCGCTCCTGATTTCCTCCGGCGTGAACGACACGTGATAGTCAAAGTTGAAATCATTTTTGAACGAGGAAAACCACTTGAGTTTCCA
>CATPAT010000050.1 GCA_955652155.1 uncultured Chthoniobacterales bacterium
ATGTGCAGCGGTTGGTCGATTTGGGTCCGCGAACTCCACAGTCCGAGGCAATCGAAAAATCGCGCGCTTACGTTAAGCAGGAACTGAACTCTTCGGGTTGGCGTGTGACGGAGCAGCCGTTCACAGACGAGACGCCGCGTGGTCGGGTTCGTTTCGTAAATCTGATCGCGCGTTTTGGCACCATTGGGAAAACAACGGATTTGTTTCTACTTTGTTCGCACTACGACACGAAAGTCTTCGACACATTTCGGTTCGTCGGCGCGAACGATGGAGGCTCGAGCACTGGCTTGCTCCTGGAATTAGCGAGGGTGTTAGCTCAACAGCCACGCCTGGCAGAAAGGATTGAGCTTGTTTTCTTCGACGGCGAGGAAGCTTTCGAAAATTTCAGCAACACTGACGGGATCTACGGAAGCCGTCACTTTGCGCACGAGCTTCGCCAGGACGGTTCCGCCAAATCGTTTCGAGGCGGAATTCTTTTCGACATGGTCGGCGATCGCTCGCTGGATATCACCTTTCCACCAAATTCGCCCACCAAGATCACGCGCGACATTTTTGCTTCGGCTGACGCGCTGAAGTTGCGCAATTATTTCACCTATTTCGATCAGGACGTAACCGACGATCATAGCCCATTGAACGCGGTCGGCATCCCAGTCGTGGATGTAATCGATTTTCATTACCCGCCGTGGCATACCGCCGATGACACGATGGATAAGATCAGCGCCCAAAGCCTCCAGATTGTCGGCTCAGTAGCCGCTTATTATCTCTCGGAATTCGCCTTCAAATGAGACGCGTAGTCGCGGTTTGGATCTCGCTCGGAATCGCCACTGCCGCGGGCATTGTATCGGCTCAATTGGCCGCTCGTTCGATTGTTTTTCGAGATAAACTCGGGATCATCTGCGGCCGCGGTCATTTGTTGGCAGGGGTTCATGAGCGCGGGATTTATCAAACTGATCTCGATCGGGCGCTGGACGAGTCGCGTTACCTCGCAGGTCTTGAAGGCAACAAAGCGACACCGGCCGAACGGCAATCAGCGCTGACTAATTTGATCCCGAATGCCGCCTTGCGATCACGAGCGCGGTTCGAGAAAATTCAGTGGGCCAAATGGAACCACCAGCGTGATCTGCTGCGCTGGCAATTCGTCGACGAAAAGGCGTGGTTGTCCGCTCTAGCGCGAAGTTCGCTCAACGATCCTTCGCTCTCGCAAATTGTGTGGGAAGATTTGCCTGCGCGGCAATGGATTTCAAAGCGAATCTCCCCTCAAATCGACGTCGCCGACGATGAATGTCGCCAATTCTATGATTCGCATCCGGAGAATTTCTTTGTTCCCCAGCGTATTCGCGTCAGCCATTTGTTTTTGGCCGCGCCGCCTGAAACCGCACCTGAGGTTGTTCAGGCCAAACAAGCTGCGATCGAGGCGTTGTCCGTGCGGTTGGCTGGCGGCGAAGATTTCGCCGCTTTGACGGCGGAAAATTCGGAAGATGAAGCTACCAAGCTACTCGGCGGCGACCTGGATTATTTTTCGGCAACTCGAATGCCGCCGGATTTCGTGGCGGCGTCACTAAGACTTTGCCCGGGAGAAATCAGCCGGCCGATCCGAACCCGCCTCGGCTTTCACATTCTCAAAATGATCGATCTCCAGCAGCCACGGCAAAAAACATTCGACGAAGTGCGCAGCGATATCGCGATCGACCTGGCAAACCAAAAGCGGACCGCTGCGATCCAAAAACTGATTATCGATCTTAGCTCGGAAGCTGACTATTTGCGGCCCTTCTAGCCTCGTTCCAGGCGAACTTCTGGATTGCGCGATGCCCGTTTTCGCCGGAGGCTGAATAGGCAACCAACCGTTGCGAAGGGGCTGCATCCAATTCAAATGGCGCATCGAACCAAGAAAAATGTCGGTATAATCGGGCTCGGTATCATTGGAAGCCGGGTCGCAGAAAATTTGCGTCGTCAGGGTTTTCACGTGTTCGTCTGGAACCGAAATCCGCGTCCGGTTCCGAATTTCGTGGGCGCGCCGGCCGAGCTGGCCGAGATGTGTGATTATATCCAGATTTTCGTGTCGGACGACGACGCGCTTCTCGATGTCATCCGGCAAATGGCGCCGGCCCTGGCACCGCGGCACATCGTGCTTTCGCATCCAACAGTCGCGCCGCACTCGATGCGGGCTGCCGCCGATTTGGTGGAACGCCGCGGGGCGCGCTTTGTCGAAGCGCCGTTCACCGGCAGCAAAATAGGCGCGGAGAACGGGGAGCTCGTGTTTTACGTGGCCGGCGACGAAGTCGCGTTGAAGGAAGCGCGTCCCATTCTGGAGGCGAGTTCCAAAGAAGTGATCGAGATTGGCGAGATCGGCCAGGCCACTGTGGTCAAACTGGCTACGAACATCGTCACCAGCGCCAGTGTTCAGGCGTTGGCGGAAGCCCTTGCACTGATCAATCACGCCGGCGTCTCTTCCGAAAAGTTCGTGGCCGCGCTCCAAAACAACGCCAGTTATTCCAAAACATTGGCGATGAAATTACCAAAGATGATCGAAGGCAATTTCGAGCCGCACTTCGCCCTCAAACATATGCTGAAAGACATGTTGATCGCCGGCCGGCTTGGATTGTCCCATCATCTTGAGCTCGCCGTCACCACGGCCGCGCGCGATCGACTTCTCGAGCAGGAGCAGCGCGGCTATGCCGAGGAAGATTTTTCGGTCATCGCGCGCAAATATTTTCCAGAAATGATTTTTCCGGCAGTGGAACTGGACTTGGAACTGTTTGAAAAACCGCCGCCAATTGAACCGGCGGCGACGATTTCGAGCATGGGCGAAGTGGCAGCTGCGGTTCAGGTCCAGGAGGTCGATCTTGCGCCGCCTCCTCCAGAGGAGCCAGTACCCGAATCTCAACCTGCGATGGAACAATTCGTGCCCGCGGAATCGGCCGGCGAAACGACAGCGCCGGCTGCGGTTGAACCAAATCCACCGGAAACGCCCGCCCAAGATGTTCTTTCCACCGAGGCGGCACCCAAGCCGGAGGCGGAACAATCGGCTGCCGCCAAGTCGCCAATGGATCTGCTCGCGAAATTGCTCCGTGGCGAAGGCGCGCGCCGGGACGAATCCTAAAATAAACCGCGCTAAAGAATGACGGCGCAACTTCGTTCGCTCGATCGCGCATTTTTCGACCTTTCCTCGCGGGTGAAGCTGCGCGTCAGCGGCACCGATCGTTTACGTTTTCTTAACGGGCAACTGACAAACGATATTCGGAAAGCGACGGAGACGAACGCCCTCGAAGCGTGCATCTTGAACGCGAAAGGCAAGATGGAAGCTCACCTGTTCGCGCATGCGAAAGGGGATTCGTTTATCCTGGATGCCGATTCGGCGCTTCAATCAACTCTTCAAGCCCGACTCGAGCGCTACATTATCGCCGACGATGTTCAGATCGAAGACGTAACTACGCGATTGTCGATCTTTCACCTGATCGGCGCGCCACATTCGACCTTTTCGTTTGCCACGCATCTCATCTCGGCAAACCGCTTTGGCCTGCAGGGTCACGATATTTGGAGCGAAGCAGCTGACCATGACCAGCTCGCTGACGAATTATCGAGAGAATTTGAGTTTTGCGATGAAAATAGCGCGGAAGTTTTCCGAATCGCACAAGGAATTCCACGCTGGGGTCGCGAATTGACCGCAGAGATTATTCCGGTCGAAGCCAACCTCGAACAGCGCTCCATCGATTATGAGAAAGGTTGTTACATCGGTCAGGAAATCATTTCTCGCATGAAAATGTCGGGACAACGAAATAAGCAATTGTGTGGATTGGTTTCGGTAAAAAACATTCCGCTGGTTCCTGGGATGCGATTGGCTGGGCCTGAGGGAAAAGAAATCGGCTGGATCACAAGTGCGGCCTCCAGCAATCGGCGAGAAATCGCGCTCGCTTACGTGAAGCGCGGGTTTAATTCGGTCGGGTCCAGAGTCGAAGCGATATCTGACGGGAATGCTGCCGTTCCAGCAGACGTTGTCGGTCTTCCATTGCTATCGTCGTAATCTCTTTTGCCAAGGGAATTTGCGGTATTTAGATGTTGCCTTTTAAAGATCGAGGCGTGTAAAGTCGGCGCGAACCTATGATATCGCCCATGAACCAACGTCTGCTTGCCGAGATCGGCCGGACCCAACGGCTCGAGATTCTCAACTCGCTCAAACGGACCAAGGGCATGTCCGTTAACGAGCTCGTCGACAAGATGGGGATGAGTTACATGGGGATCAAGCAACATTGCCTCACCCTTCAGCGCGACGGCTATCTCGACACCTGGCGGCGTCCACAAAAAATGGGACGACCGGAAATGGTTTATCGGCTGACCCGACGGAGCCACGATCTGTTCCCGGCCGATAGCAACGAGTTTACGCTCGAGTTGCTCAGGTCCAATCGCGACATTTACGGAGCGAACGCGCCTGAAAAACTCCTTTATAATGTTTTTGAGAAGCGCACCGCGGCATTGAAAGTAAAGGCCAAAGGCGAGAACGTCGTCGAACGCGCGAAGTGGCTGGCCAGAGTGCGCGACAGTGAAGGTTACATGGCGCAGTTTATTCCTTCGGAAAAAGACGGTCCGCAAATTTTGGAATGTCATTCCCCGATTTTTAATCTGCTCGAGAAATACCCAATCATTGGCCGGCTCGAGCAAGACATGTTTGAGGGCGTTCTCGGAACAACCGTCCGGCGCGAGGAAACGCGCACAAGCGGACTCTACGAGTGCGCATTTTATTTCGCCGCTTGATCCGTTAATTCGCCACGGCAAATCCATCTTCTGCGGATCGATCTTGTCCGCCAGTCGGACGGACTCGTCCTGTGGCGAGCACGGCGCGATTTCTTCTTTCGCATCGGACTAATTTCAGTTGATTGAAGGCCCATGGCTCGGGCCTTTCCCAGCGCGGTTATCGAGAATCTTCGGCCTTTGATTGACGGCGGACGTTACCCGGTCAAACGCATCGTCGAAGACGATCTTGCGGTCGAAGCCGACGTCTTTAAAGACGGTCACGACGTCGTGGCCGCCGCTTTGAAATGGCGGCTGGTTGGTGAACCTCGCTGGCATGAGACAGCGATGTCGCTGTTCGACAACGATCGCTGGCGCGGGATTTGTTCGCTGAACGAGATCGGCGTTTATGAATACACGGTCGAAGCGTGGACCGACACCTTTCGGAGTTGGCGGGATGAGTTCACGAAAAAATTCGAAGCCGGAATTTCTGATCTGACCGCTGAAACACTGGAAGGCGCGGCCTTGATCGAAGCGGCCGGAAAGCGCGCTCGCGTCGCGGACGATTCAGCGCGACTTTGCAAACTGTCGGAATCTATTCGCAGCGCTGATCACGCGCAGATTAATAACATTGTCCTCTCGGGCGAGCTCGAAGTGTTGATGGCGACCTATCCCGACCGTTCGTGGGCGACACAATATGCGCCGCCGCCACGCGTGATCGTGGAACGAAAAGAAGCGCAAATTGCCGCCTGGTATGAATTTTTTCCACGCTCGGCCGAAGGTCGCGGCGATCGCGGATCGACATTTCGTGATTGTTTGCCCCGAGTTGATGACGCGAGGGCGATGGGCTTCAACGTAATTTATTTCCCGCCGATTCATCCGATCGGGCATACTAATCGCAAAGGGCGAAACAATTCGGTGACGGCAAAACCAGGCGATCCCGGCGTGCCCTGGGCGATCGGAAGCAAAGCTGGCGGTCACAAAGCGGTGGAACCCGCGCTGGGTACGCTCGAAGATTTCGATTGGCTCCAGCGCGAAGTGCGAAAACGCGGAATGGAGATCGCGCTCGATTTCGCGATCAATTGTTCCCCGGACCATCCTTACGTCCGCGAACATCCGGATTGGTTTTACCAGCGGCCGGACGGCTCGATCAAGTTCGCGGAGAATCCGCCGAAAAAATACGAGGACATTTTCCCGCTCAATTTCCGCTGCGAAAAATGGCCGGAGCTTTGGGCGGAAATGGTGAGCATCGTGCTGTTTTGGGCCGACCACGGCGTGCGCACGTTTCGGGTCGATAACCCGCACACCAAACCGGTTGTCTTCTGGGAATATTTGATCGCGCGGGTCCGCGAAAAATATTTGGATGCGGTCTTTTTGGCCGAAGCGTTCACCCGGCCCAAAATGATGAAAGAGCTGGCCAAGGCCGGGTTCACTCAAAGTTACACTTACTTCACCTGGCGAAATACGAAGCAGGAATTGACCGAGTATTTGACCGAACTGACGCAAACAGAAATGCGCCAATATTTCCGCGGAAATCTGTGGCCGAACACCCCGGATATTTTGCCGTCTTTGTTGCAGGATGGAGGGCGTCCGGCCTTCATCGTTCGGGCGGTGCTAGCCGCGACCCTCTCGCCGGTTTACGGGATCTACAGCGGATACGAACTTTGTGAGAACGAAGCGTTGCCCGGGCGCGAGGAATACGTCGATTCGGAAAAATACCAATTCAAAGAGCGTGACTGGAATGCGCCAGGCAACATCAAAGAGTGGATCACGCGTTTAAATCAAATCCGGCGGGCGAACCGTGCGCTCCGTTTTTACGATAACTTGCGTTTTTATCACGCCGACAATGACTCGGTTCTCTTTTACGGGAAAATGACCGCCGCGCGCGACAACATCATTTTAGTAGTGGTGAATCTCGATCCACATCGAAAACAACATTCGTTCATCGACGTTCCGATTGATCAATTTGGTTCGATCGAGGGCGACACCTATCAGATGCACGATCTTTTGAGCGAGGAGCGTTACATCTGGCACGGCCGGCGCAATTATGTAGAGCTGGACCCCGAAATTCAGCCGGTCCACATTTTCCGCGTCCGCCGTTGGATCGAGGGAGATCGATTCGCCTGAGCAACTCCCGTGTTTGAATGCGGTTTAACCCGTGGCCGTCTCATTTGCATACCGCGCCGTGGCGTCTATGATTAGAACACTTTTGGCATGAAGATTTTGCTCCCGCTGATCGCCGCCGCGATCGGAACTCCATTGTTTGCGCAAACTGTAGCTACCAGCGCCACGCCGCCACCGGCGACGGCCGCGGCAACGCCGTCGTTGGTCCCCGACATTCATTCCAAGACGATCCTGGAAACGTTGATCGCGGCTGGACCGGTGATGCTCGTCCTTTTCGCGCTCTCGGTTTTCTTTGTCATGCTGGTGATCGTTTACCTGATGACGATCCGCCGCGGGGCGGTCGTTTCGAGTGGCTACATGGCAACAGCCGACGCGCTCCTACGGAAACGCGATTATCTTGGATTGCTCGCGGTTTCGAATCGACACGGCGAAGCGATTGCCCGCGTCGTGCAAAAGATGCTCGATTTTACCACCAAAAATCCGAATGCGGATTTACAGCAAGTTCGCGAGATCGCCGAAACGGAAGGCACGCGGGTCGCCGCGAGTCTGAACAACCGCGTTACTTATCTGGCCGACATCGGAATGATTGCGCCGTTACTCGGGTTGCTCGGCACAGTCCTAGGAATCATTCGCTCATTCGGCGCGCTCGGTGCGGACCTCGGGACGGCCCGTTATGTTTTGTTGTCAAAAGGAATCAGCGAAGCATTGGTCAATACCTGCGCCGGACTCGCGATCGGAATTCCAGCGATGATGGCTTACGCGTTTTTCCGCGGCAAAGCACAAAAACTTATTTCCGAGTTGGAATCTGCTACCACGCACGTGCTTGCTTTGCTCTCGCTTCAATTTAGCGGCCGGACCGAGCGTACGCCCGTGCTCATTGAAGACGAATTATAGCCGCCGCACTCTTCGCAAGATCGACATCTTCCTTTCATGAATCTGCGTAGTCACGCTCCGCTCCAGCACCCGGGGATCCAACTCGCGCCGCTGGTAGACGTGCTCCTGCTCCTTCTGATTTTCTTTTTGCTGACGTGGAATGCGGCTCGAAATGAAAACGAGCTGGATGTGAAAGTGCCCAAAGCGTCGGCCGCGAAAGAGAAAAGCGCTCCCGTCGGTGATGTGGTCGTGAACGTGAAGGCAGACGGTAACGTGGTCGTCAATCGCAGGACACTGACAGGGGCCGAGCTAACCGACTTGCTCAAGAGCCTCGTCCAACTCAACTCCGAGCAGGCGGTGATCATTCGTGGCGATGAAGCGGGCGCTTACAAGAATATCATCGGCGTCCTCAACATTTGCACCGAAGCCGGGATATCGAACGTCGCTTTCGCGACCGCAAAATGAAAAATGCGCGCAGCGCGGCCGGTCTTCTCGGACTGGCGATGCTGTTTTGGTATGCCGATCTAACTCTGGCCCAGCCGCCTCCCGGTTTCCCGCGTCCGCTGCCACCTCAGCCCCCGGTGTCGCGCGCTTTGCCGACGGAAGAAACGCCGGAGGCCCCGCCCGCAGCTGAGACGGAACAGCCTGAAAAACGCCAACTCGAGTACGCCAATGCGCTCTTCACCCGAAAACTCTACGATCTCGCCATTCCCGAATATCAAAAATATCTGGACGATTATCCGGGAGCGTCCGGCCGGTCGAATGCCTATTTCTCGTTAGGCGAGTGCTTTCGCAATCTGAATAAGTCATCCAGCGCGCGCACGAATTTTCAGAGAGTCCTGAATGATTACGCCGAAAGCGACTTCGCCGGTCCCGCGGCCTACGCCTTGGCCGAAATGGCGTTTACCCAAAAAGATTATGCGGCCGCGCTTCCGCTCTTCCATCGGTCCGTCACGAAATCAAAAGATGCCGCAGTTGCGCTTTCCGCCCGTTATTTCGAAGCGCGTTGCCTCGAAGCGCTCGATCGCAAAGATGAAGCCTGCGACATTTATCAACAGGTCGCGGAGGCGAAAAATCCGAATCCGTACCGCGAGGACTCGCGCGAAACCGCCGCGCGGATTGCGGTGGCGCGTGGACGAAAAGCGGACGCACTGAAACAGTACGAGGCGCTCTCTAACGAAACACAGAAACCGGCATTGAAAACCGAGGCGACCGTCCGGGCCGGACTGATCGCGCTGGATCTTCTGCAGTCTGACAAGGGCAAGATCGACAAAGGCATGTCAGACAAGGCGATGACATTACTGCAGAAAGGCCGTTCGCTATCTGAAGCCGGGCGCTGGCGTTCCCTGGCGCAACTCGGCATTTTGCGGCTGCAATTTCAGACCGGCCAATTCGCGCAACTTCTGAGCGATTACAAGAAAACGCAACAGCAGCTTCCGGAGGAGATGCGCGCGGAGGTAATATTGCTCGCCGCGAACAGCCAGCGGCAGCTCGGGCATGCCAAGGAAGCGGAGGCGCTTTATCGCGAAATCATCGACAAATATCCGGGTCGCGAAGAAGCAAAAGAGGCGGCGTTCGAGCGCCTTATTAATATTTACAATTCGGATCCCTCGACCCTTCCGCCCGAGGTGGACGAATTCTTGGCTACAAATCCTTCGGCCGAACGCGCTGATCAGGCGAAATTGTTCAAAGCCGAAGCGCTTTATAAGCAGCAAAATTATCCGCGTGCGGCGCCGATTTTTTCGGAACTTCGCGCTTCCAAGCTCTCACCCAAACTCCGCGCGGAGGCGGCCTATCAACTCGGTTCCTGTTATCTGCAAATGAAGGACGTGGCTGGAATCGTTGAGGCATTTGGATTCTTCGTTCAGGCTTTCCCCGACAATCCGCTGGCGCCTTCGGCTTACGCCGGTCGCGCCGAAACATACGAGAGCGATAAAAACTACGACGCTGCGCTTTCGGATTGGAACGCGATCCTGGTGAAATATCTCCAAGCGCGCGAGCGCGAGGAAGCGCTGCAGCGCAAGGCGCTCATTCTTGGTCAGCAACAAAACGCGAAGGGTATGAGCGAAACGTTTCGTCAGCTATTAAAAGAATTTCCGAAAAGCCCGGCCGCGTCGATGGCGCATTACTACATCGGCAAAGCCGCGTTTGAGATGAAGGACTACAAGACCGCGCTGGCTTCGCTCAACACGGCGCGTCAGCTGGATAAGGATCGCTATTACGTTCAGGCGACAATCCGCATCATTTCGTCGTATTTCGGTCTGCATGATCGCGGTGCCGTCACGCGAGAAGTCGATGGATTTCTCGCGGCCAATGCCGCCGGCACGATCCCGGCCGAAATCCTGGAGTGGTTGGGAATTGGTTATTATAACGAGAGAAATTATGCCGCCGCCGAGAAATATCTCGGGATACTTGGAAAGATCGACAATCCCCCAGTCAAACCGGATTTTTGGTTTTATCTTGGCGACGCTGCCGCCAAACAACAGAACTTCGACGAATCGGAGACCGCGCTCGGCAAATATCTGCAGGTCGCGACCGATCCTGCGGGAAAAGCCAAAGTGCTGCTGAAGCTTGGTGAGGTGAAGATCGCTGCTCATAAGCCGGACGACGCGCAAAAGATCGCCGAGCAAATCATGGTGCTTCAACCGGAGGGACAGGTGAATGCTCAGGCACGTCTCCTGGCGGGCGATGTCCAATTCGAGCGCGGTAATTTTGATGAAGCGAGCAAGGCATTCATGGGTGTGGCTTTGCTCTATGACGACCCGGCGATCACGCCACGGGCTTTGCACAAGGCTGCGACCGCTTATCAGCGTGCTGGCAACACGGCAGAGGCCGATAAAGTCGCGCGACAGCTGCGCGAGAAATATCCCAATTACGCGGGCGGATAAGCTGTAGTGGCGGGTGTCCTCAGTTGCGTTCCCACGAAATTGCGCGTGAGGACACGCGCCCCTACAACAAGATTGCCAGTTCTGTTTCGATTTGATCTCCTTGCGCTATGGAAAAATTTCGTCCCTGGCTTGCGGAATTTATCGGAACATTTGCTCTCATTTTTGTCGGCATCGGAGCGATTAAAACGGCCGGACACGACGTTCTTGGTATTGCGCTGGCGCACGGTTTGACCATCGCGGTTTTTGCTTCGGCCACGATGCACATTTCGGGCGGGAACTTGAATCCGGCGGTCACGTTCGGTCTGCTTTGTGGCGGTCACATGCCGCTTGCGACGGCCATTCGTTATTGGAGCGCACAACTTCTGGGCGGCTTCACGGCTGCGTTGATTTGCCTGGGCCTGTTTGGTCGCGAAGTGGTGGTGATGGGAACGCCCCAGCTCGCGATCAATCTGAACGGGATGCAAGGAATTCTGGTCGAGGCCATCCTCACCTTCTTTCTGGTCTTCGTCGTTTATGGGACGGCAGTCGACGAACGCGGCCGCGGACTTGCTGGATTTGCAATTGGGGCAACGGTCACGCTCGATATTTTGTTCGGCGGCCCGTTGACCGGCGCGGCGATGAATCCCGCCCGCGTTTTTGGACCAGCTCTGGCATCATGGTTTTGGCATGATCATTATGTTTACTGGATCGGGCCATTGATCGGTGCGGCGCTCGGCGGTTTCGTTTACGGATTATTTATCGAACGTAAACCAGCCGCGTCTTGAGGATGTTAATCTAGGCGGCGAAGCCGCACATCCTTAGCATCGCCCGCGGAGCGGCCGATCCACCAGTTCTTCACGCGATCGCAAGCGTTTCGATTGGCAACGGCGCAAGAAATTCCTTCGCTTGGTCGATTTGCAACACCGGTCGGGCTAAATGCGCCGCCAGATAACTGGTGTCAGGCGATGGTGCGATTCCGGCTTGGGCATGAATTTCGCATTTCTCGAGTTTCGCAATAACACGTGAGAGTTTCGCGGTCAGATCGCGGCTGTCGGTAAATTGGACAGTGCAAACTCCGGAGGCGGTTGCTTCGACAAATGGCGAAAGCATAAACGTATGTTGCAATAAAATTTCGTTGATCACATTTTCCTGCGCGCGCTCGCGCGTTCGGATGACGACGTGCAAACACCGGGCCAGGGCCTGACTCGGCGTCATGCCTTTAGTGATGCCGGCTTTTTCGGCGGCGTCATTCAGCTCAATGATCGCAACTTTCTTTTGACTGGCGTCGATGAGGGCCACGGGTTGAGCGCGCAATTTTGGATGATGCCGAATTGCGGCCTGCAAATAAAAATTGGGCAAATAAATCGTCGCAAACATTAATTTTGATGGACCACTGACAACTGACCACGGACGACAGACTTGCGCTGCGAGCGTTGAATACGAAATCGCAGATGCGAAATCGCATTTTCTTTTTCCAAAGTTTGCAGTGTCCAGGAATTCTCGAGAACGATTTTTAATTGGGCGCTGCCGACTATCCCTTGTCGATTGATGATGAGACATACTGTCGGCACAGCTTCCGCCAATCGTTGCAAACGATACCAGCTTGTCTGCGGAATTTTTCGCAACTCCTCCGGCGTGTTCAGAACAAGATCGACAATTACCAGCGGGAAATTGCCGTCGCGCAAAAGGAAATCAGCGGCTTTGATGGCGTCGAACGCTTTCCGGCAGCGAACCCACAGCAAATACCGCAACGCAGAATTGTCCGATGAACCGAGGTCAAACGAATCAGAGCCATCAATCAACGCGACAAAATGGCGGTCTTGTTGCGCCGCTCTCAGAAGCGCGTGAAGGAGCGAAGCACTTCCGGCCCTGGGTCGCGGTGTAATTAATTCGGTGATCGCGCCTTTCGGCAGGCCGCCGCTGCTTGCCCGGTCTAAGAAGCGCAAACCAGTGGTTAAAACCGAGGCGGCCGGCGCTGAGCGCGCTGGAAATCGTTCAGAGAGCGCTTTCCGGAGATCGATAATGACCGCGGGCGTTGCCATGACCAACCATGGCATGAAAGAGGGATATGTTCAAACGAACATTTATTGTCTGGAAGGACACACGCCGTCGTGGTCTCCAAAATAAAAAAGCGCCGCCGGGCGGCACCTTCCAGCGAAAATTGACTTTGTCTTAGTATTATTTCTTCCGCCGCTCGTGCTTGCGCACCAGCGAGACCATCACGCCTTGAATTTTTAATTCCCGCGCGGGAATCAAATTCGGATAACGCGGGTTCTCCGCTTTCAGATAAGGCCGGCCATGATCGACCACGTATCGCTTCAACGTTGTCTCACCGTCGATCAGGGCGGCCACGATGTCACCGTTATGGATGTCCTTGCTCTGTTCCAAAATCACGATGTCGCCATCCAGAATGTGCGCTCCGATCATCGAATCGCCCCGAACTCGCAGCGCGAAGGTGCCGTGATTCCTGGAAACATTCGCCGAACGCGCATCCAGCGAGACATGGCCTTCGATGTCCTGCTCCGTCGCCGCGGACATGCCCGCCGGGATTTGGCCATAAATCGGCACATCGGTAATTCGGACTTTTTGAACCGGCGTGATCAATGCGCGCGCTTTGCCGGCGTGACGTTGGAGAAATCCTTTTCGTTCGAGCGCGGCGATGTATTGCATCACCGAAGTTTGGCTAGCAAAATGAAAATGACTTTGGATCTCGCGCGTGCTGGGCGTGAGTCCTTTGTCGCGCTGCTCGCGTTGAATGAAATCGAGGACGCTTTTCTGGCGATGAGTCAGCATAAAGCCAGCATCGGCGCAGCAGTTCGCCGATGCAAGTTCAAATGAACAGATATCGATCTTATCCGCCGCTTGCCGGATTTCGATTCGGATAAGGCGGCGGCGACGGCAATTGATAGCCTTTCGTCTTCATCTCTTGCTGGATCTCCTGGATCGCGCGATCGAGTTGCTGGTCTTCGCCGCGGAATTCTTTCGCCGGGTCATTATCGACCACGATATCGGGATCAACGCCGTGACCTTCGATGATCCACTCTTTTCCGTCCTTGGAATAAAGCCCGAATTCCGGTTTGAAGAACTGGCCGCCGTCCACCAGCGGAAGCGAATCGCGGATTCCGACAACGCCGCCCCAGGTGCGCTTGCCGATGAGTTTGCCGAGGCCAAGCGTTTTGAAGCGGAATGGGAAAATATCCCCGTCCGATGCTGAGAATTCGTTGATCAACGTGACCATCGGACCCATGAAGGCGTGCGCTGGATCGGGCTGCGGCATTCCGTTGCGCGCGATCCCCACCATCACGAGTGCGCGGCGCAATCTTTCGATCACCAACGGTGAAACAAAACCGCCACCGTTTCCGCGAACATCGACGATCAACCCGTTTTTGCGGATCTGTGGGAAATAAAGCTTGGTAAATTCGTTTAATCCGGGACGCCCCATATCCGGAATGTGCAGATAACCGACTTCGCCCTTAGTTCTTTTGGTCACGCAATCGATGTTCTTTTGCACCCAATCTAAATAATAGAGCGGTCCTTCGTTTGCCGTCGGCACAACGGTCACATCGTGTGCGCCTGCGTCCGAAGGCTTCGAGTTCACGCGCAAAATCACCTGTTTGTCGGCCGTGCCGATCAGGGCCTGATAAATATTTGGGAGGGACGAGACCGAGGTCCCGTTGATGGCGAGGATGTAATCACCGGCTTTAACGTTCACGCCCACCGCCGTGAGCGGCGAGCGCGTGTGCTTGTCCCAGTTTTCGCCCGGCAAAATGTGATCGATCCGGTAAGCGCGTGTGGCCGAGTCGCGTGAGAGTTCCGCGCCCAACAAACCGAGCTTCACCCGGGGAGTGTCGGGCCGCTCGCCGCCGCCGACGTAAGTGTGGCCGCTGTTCAATTCACCGATCAATTCGCCGAGCAAGTAAGTGAGATCGTTGCGGTGGTTCACGAACGGCACGAGCACGGCGTATTTATCGCGCATCGCTTTCCAGTCGACGCCGTTCATCGTCGGCGAATAGAAGAAATCGCGCATGTGCCGCCAGCATTCGAAATAGATCTGGTTCCACTCGGCGTGCCGGTCGAGCTGCATGTCGAGGCCTTCGAGCTTGTGCTCGTGGTCCTTGGTCTCGATCTTGTCCTTGGGCAAATCGATGATCGCGTAATCTTTTTTGATTTTTACGAGCATCTTTTTCCCATCGAATGTGATCTCGTACTCGTTCACATCGCCAATCACCGTTTCTTTGCGATCCTCCAGGGTGTAAGCGCAGAGATGTGATTTCCGGTCGCGGCCGTCGCCATCGTCGTCCTCCTCGCCGACGTCGTCGCCGGCGGTGCGGCGAAGATAAAAGATGCGATCGTCCACCATCCGGATGTTTCGGTAGTTGCCCGGCGTGATCTCGAGCCCGAGGATGCGATTTTGAATTCCTTCGGTGTCAACTTTAACCACCACCGGTTTCTTAGGTTTGGCGGCTTCCGGTTTCTTTTCGTCCGTTTTTTTCTCGCCGGCTGCTTTCTCTTCCGGCTTTTTGTCCTCCGCTTCCTTGGCCTTCTCCTTCTCGCGTTTTTGTTCGGCCTTGCCCACTTCGTCACTCTTTGGCCCGAGCGGGTTTTCGGTTTCCTTCGAGAGCGTCACTAAATAGACGCGCTCCATGTCGCGATAAATGTTCGCGAACTCCTCGTCGCCAAAGGTTGCTTTGAAATCGCGCGCCGAGCCGAGCAGTAAATATTTGCCGTCGTCGCTGAAGACGGGCTCGCCCGAGCCGTACCAATTGTCCGTCACCGAGGTCGGCTGTTTGCTTGCGAGCGAGTAAAGATACACCTGCGGCATTCCGTTTTCTTCCGGCCGTCCCCACGCGATCCATTGGCTGTCCGGCGACCAGTTAAAAATTTCGATCTCGCCGTATTTGTCCTGATCGACTTGCGTCACGGTCTTGCTCGCAATATCGACATAACGCAGCCGCTGCAACCGATCAGCCCAGAGCAGCTTCTTGCTGTCGGGAGACCATTTCGGCGCATAAAAATACGTATCCGCTCCGCTGGTTACTTGAACGGCATCGCCCTTTCCGTCCTGCGAGCGGACATAGAATTCGTTTTCGCCGGTTACGTCCGAGTTGTAGGCAATCCATTTTCCGTCAGGCGACCAAACCGCGTCGCGCTCGTGCGCGTTTGATGTCCTGGACAAATTGCGTGGCGTCCCATTCTTTGCCGGCACCGAGAAAAGGTCGCCACGGGCGACCACGATCGTGCGCTCCCCGTCCGGCGCGAGGTTGACCGACTCAACATGTTTGGATGCATCCACCAGCGCCGAGCGTCCAATCGCGAAATCTTCCTTGATCTCGATTGGTAGCGTCGTCGCCTGGCCGCTCTTCAAATCGTAGCGCCAGATGTAGCCGGCCTGTTCGAAAACGATCGATTCTTTCCCGATCGACGGAAATTTGATGTCGAAATCTTTGAAGTTGGTGAGCTGTTTTGTTTCCTTCGAGACAAAATCGACCACGAACAGATTCATCCGGCCGTCGCGATCGGAAATGAAATAGATCTTGTTGTCCGGTCCCCACATCGGGCAAATGTCCTGGGCCGGATTGTTGGTCAGGTTTTCAGTCGCGCCGGTTTTGAAATCGTGGATCCAAATGTCGTCGGCCATTCCGCCGCGATAATGTTTCCAGGTCCGGAACTCGCGGAAGACGCGGTTGAACGCCATTTTCGAATCGTCCGGTGAAAACGAAGTGAACCCGCCGCGAGGCACCGGCACCTGCTGCGGAAGTTCGGCGTCTAGGCCGACGGTGAAAAGCGAGCCGATGAAGTCATTGAACGATTTCATCCGCGAACGGAAGACGATCAGCGGTTTTGTGTTCTCCCACGCCATCACGATGTTGTTTGGGCCCATTCGATCCGAGACATCGTCGCGGCCGAGCGTGGCCGAGATCGTAAGGCGTTTTGGTGAGCCGCCTTCCGCCGGCATCACGTAAACTTCGCGATTACCATCGTATTCCGAGGTGAACGCGACTTGTTTCCCATCCGGGGAAAAACGAGGGAAAGAAGTGTATCCGGGACCGCTCGTCAGACGTCGCGCGACCCCGCCATCTCTGCCGACCGTGTAAAGTTCGCCCGCGTAACAAAAAACGATCTCGCGATCGTTCGTCGTTGGAAAACGAAGAAGACGGGTGGTATTCGGCAAGGATTGCGCCGAAGCCGCGAAGATCGAGAGCAAAGAGGAAATTGAGACAAAGAGAAGAATTCGAGAGCGCATAAATGCAGGGTTGAAAAACGGAAGCCAGAAAGCTGGTTGTCGGTGCACTAAAGTGCAAGGCCGAATTCGCTTCTCAAGTCTTGTCTCTTCGAGAGGAACCTAGAATCTTCCAATCTCTCGAAACCAATGCAGGGCGCGTTGAATTTCTGCCGAGTCCAGTTCGTGTCCGCCGGCGAAATGTTCCAGGCGGACTTGTTGAAAGCCGGATCGCTTCAAAGAAGAATAAACTCCTTCCTCCGCTCCCGGCCGCGCAATTTGGTCCGCGGTGCCGCTGCTGAGCCAGACAGGGGCGCTCAGGAAATCGGCTGGAGGTTGGTACTCATGATAGGCGGCGCTCAACCGATCGGCATTCATTCCGGCCAGAAAAAAGCCGCACATTCTAAATCCGCGGTTCTTTGCCAGCATCGCTCCGAGAAATGCACTGGTCTTCGCGCCGCCGGAGAATCCGGCGAACGCTACCGGCCATCGCACCGATTGCGGCCAATTGTCGCGAATCATTTGCAATCCCGCCGTCAACACCGCCAATCGCCACGACACCGAATCTTCGCGCGGACGAATGGTCGCGTCGGTTGCCAGAACAACCCAGCCTTCGGCCATGGCCGCGTCTCGGTACCAAGGCGCATCCATCGGGCTCGTTCGATTCAGGTCGGCTGTCGAGGTAACAATCAAAATCGGCCACAAACGCGCCGGATCGAAGCCTTTTGGAAACATCAAAAGCGCGCGGCCTGTTGTTGGTCGTGGATTACCTCCCTGGGCGGCCGATTCTTGGAAGTAACTATTAATCGGAAATTGAAGGTCGAGCGTCGCTTCGCCTTGAATCTGATGACCTTGGAGCATCGCGGCTAGCGCGCTCGCGACAGACAATTGATTGATCGCGAGCAAAGCGGCCGCAATCGCGCATGGAACAGACCGCCTGCTCATCATCCTTTTCACGACGCGGTCGCGCTTGCCGGAATGAAGTCCGTGCCGTCGTCGAACCGCAACTTTTTGTGCAGCTCGCGCCGCAGCAGCAACAGATTGATGCAGGCCTGGAGGAGTTGCGATCCGACCGACAGATACCAGACAAGTTTAATGTCGAATCCCGGTTTCTGTGACAACAACAGCGCCGGCAACGCGAAGAGAACCAAGCGTGACGCCGAACTTAATAACGGCGGCACGGTGTTGCCGAGTCCCTGGAACATGCTCGAGATGGTGAAGACAATGCCAGCCGCAACGAAGTTGAAAGCGACGATGCGGAGATAATCGCTTCCAAAGTTAATCACATTCGGATCTTTGGAGAAAAAACGGATCATCGGTCCGGGCACGATCTCCGTGATCACGGCGAGTACGAGCATCACGGCCGCGGCCAGTCCAAGCCCCGATTTAACTGAATGCCGGCCGCGATCGGCCCGACGGCCGCCGAAGTTTTGTCCAACCAGGGGCGACACTGCAAAACTCAGTGCGACCACCGGCAAAAAGAGCGCTTGCATCACTCTCGCGCCGACCCCGAATCCTGCCTGCGCCGCCGGACCGAAATTTCGAATGATCCAGTAGACGATGAGGATGTAGACAAAGAGAAGGACAAACTCAGCGCCAGCCGGGACGCCAATGCGCAGCATCGCACTCCAGATTTTCATTTGTGCGCGCCACAGCGGAAATCGGAAGCGCAGGTAACGATATTTTTTTTCGAAGTACCAAATGATGAGCAGATCGGCGACGAGAATGGAAATGAAGGTCGCGAGTGCCGCACCGGTGACACCAAGTTTCGGCCACGGTCCAATCCCGAAAATCAAAAAGGGAGCGAGCACGATATTCAGAATCACGCTGACCACTTGGAAGATGACTGGCGCCTGAAAAATTCCGGTCGCGCGTAAGGCCGAGCCCATCGAGACGAGCGGGAACTGCAGCAACATCGCCGGAAGAAACCAGACTAGATATGCTCTGGCCAATCCCGCTGTCACGGGATCTGCGCTCAGCGAGTTGGCGTAAGCGTCCATCGAAAAAAAGCCGACTGCACCTAGCGCGACCGCAATCCAGATCGACATCGCGCATGATTGATTGAAGACGAGTTCCGCGTGCGGCTGATCTTTTCTTCCCGCGGCTTGCGAGATTAGCGCAGTTGTTCCGACGCCGAGCATTTGGGTCAGCGCCAGCACGATCATGGTGAGATTTCCGGCGACACCGACCGCAGCGATGGCTTCCTTGCCGAGACGTCCAACCCAAAAGAGATCGGCCAGCAAATAAAGCGTCTGCACGACCATGCTCACGGCCATGAAAGCCGACATGTGCAACAGGTGCCTGGTCACTGATCCCTGGGTCAGGTCTTTCATGCGATGTTTTGAATCCTGTCGCGTCGATGCGATTGGTGGCAACCGAAATCGAAAGGGAATTCCTGGACCGCCAGTCCAACGCCGGTGCGGCTCGCACCTCGGACCTACACTTTTTCCGCCACGATCTCAAGCACGAGCGGAGTCAGCATGAATGAAGGTTTTTCCTTCTCCGCCGCAGCCAGGTCGGCGCGGACCTTGTCCGCAAATGCGGCGTCGATTCGGCCGAGCTCTTCCAGGCGCAACAGATGGACATGAATAAAAGCGGACGGCCATTGCCACATGTAATCGCTCGGTTGCAGACAGAAAATTCGTGGCACAACCGTGCTCACGGTGAATCCGTTCTTCGTTAACCATGACGGAAGTTGCAGCCCGGTGTCGGGCTCGCCCCCGGCTTCGCGCCAGGTCGCGATCACGTGGCTTCTGAATTCTTCCAAACTCGCCCGCTGCGGAAAAAAACGCCACGTCGTGTAATGACCGTACTCATGAAAAATTGCCCGACCGCCTCGGCGCGTGACGCGCGAGATTTTCTTAACC
>CATPAT010000051.1 GCA_955652155.1 uncultured Chthoniobacterales bacterium
CGCTGAAAACGTAGCGGGCAGCAGCCAGTCAATTTTATCGCCAACGAGAACTGGTTGCTTCGCGCTTTGATCCGCTGACCGCTACTCCGACTCCTCAGGACGAGAAAAAGCTTTCTGGTGTCGACGTGGCCGCTTCCGCTGCGCTGCCGTTGGTTCGACTTGGACATTTTTTCGTTGCCGAGAACGTTTCCGGCGCTTTTTACACTGCTTTTTACACTGGCGAAGGTTTTTGAGCGCATTTCAGATAACGTGAGACGAAAGCCACTTGGTCCGATTTCCCTATGGCGGAGCACTCAAGAGCGCGTGAGAAAAAATGAGCGTAATTCGTTAGGCATCATTGCGAACGAGACGCTCTGCCAACTGAGCTATACCCCCGAAATCGGAGAAGGATTATTACGTCGATTGCGACTTCCATCAAGGATTGTCCACCCGAATTCGGAAGCCACTGAAATTCCTAAAGGAAAAACCTTGGTTTCTACGATTATTTCTGATACTATATAGTGACGCCGCAGTTGAATAATTGCGACGCGAGGAGGTCCCCTATGAAAAACTACTACTCGGGCAGCAAGCTGATCGTTCTTCTGTTTGCGGCAATGAATCTCGTAATCAGCTCAGCAATTTACGCTGGCGGTGGTTACGATTACTCGCGGAGCGAGCTGATGGGCAATAGCGGATTGACCATTTTCCGGGAGGCAGACTTCGGCAACGAAATGGGTCTGAGCATCTCTATTGATGGCATTCCCATTACGACCCTCTCCCGCGGAGAAGGTTATCGCGCGATGGTTCGGCCCGGGCGCCATGTGCTGACAGTCACCAATACGCCTTCCCCGTACGGCAAAACCAAGTTTACTGACCGAACCGTCAATTTTGTGTCCGGTCGGAATTACTCGTTCACTGCGTTGTGGGAAGTCGAGAGCATCCTTCTTGAGGACGGCGGCTATCAGTATCACGGTTTTTACCGTTAACTGCTCGCTCAACGCTTTTTCTTAACGAAGCAGGGTCGGAACGTTCATAGTTGCTGAACCGAGTTGTGTTTCGTTGATCGCTACCTTCGCCGGCGGCGCCGCAATCGCAGGCTTTCCTTTTGATTTGAGCGAATCGTTCAAGCCCGGCAAATCTTTCGTCAGCAACTGGTCGAATTCCTTGGTCGCGTCTCCCAATTCCCGGCGCAGGGCGTCGGTATAAGCGATTTGATAATCGCCCGGCTTGCCTTCGTAGCTCAGAAGCGCGCCGTAAAGTTGGTCGGTGTGCTCGCGCAGCCGCTCTTCGCCGGTGATCGCGCCGCCTTCTTTTGTCGCGACGATCTTCTTGCGCACATTCTCGACCTTATCGTCGAAACCCTTGATGCTCTTTTTCATTGGATCGTTTTCAGGAACTGCGGAAGCCGCTTTGCCGACGTCGCGTCGCAAAGACAAAATCCGATCCATTAACGCGCTTTCGTCGTTAAAAAGTGCATGCACTTTCATGGCTGCGTCGTACTGCGCCTTCCGATCTTCCTGCGTGAATTTTGCTCGTCGGTCCAAGGCGACGGTTAGCTTCGTTTCATAAGTTTTTCCGGCTTTCGTCAGCCGGACGGTGTAATCGCCCGGGACCAGGCGCGGGCCGCGCGTTCCGGCGAAAGCAATTTGCGCGGCCGGCGGGACCCGCGGGGGTTTCTCGCGCATGCTCCAAGTCACACGGTTCAAACCCGGCCGTTTGCTCGCCGGAACTTCATCGATGACGCGTCCGGTTGAATCGAGAATTTCGATCTTCAGTTTTCCAAAAAGATGACGCGTCCGCTGATAATAGGTGATGACCGCGGCGTCCGGCGGATTGTCGCCGACGAATACCGCGTCGCCATTAGCCCAGCCTCCACTGCCCTCAATCCGTTGCTGCACAGGTCTGGCCGAAACGAATGCAACTTCCTGCGACATTAGCTGGTTCGTCAGGCCGCGCAGCGGAACGATGTCGTCCACAATCCAAATGCCGCGGCCGTGGGTGGCGAGCACAAGATCGTTCTCGCGTGGTTGAATCGCCAAATCCCGGACCGCCACCGCTGGAAAATGGTTGCCTTTGAATTGGGCCCAGCTTTTCCCGCCATCGATCGATATCCAAAGACCAAACTCCGTCCCAAGGAAAAGCAGATCCGGTTTTTCCAAATCTTCTTTGATCACGTGCGCATATCCGCGAACACTTTTTGCGTCCTGTGGGCTGACCAGCGGTGTCCAGGTTTTACCGTAGTCGGTCGTGCGAAAAACGTACGGCGCCATGTCGCCGAATGTATGTCGATCAAACGCGGCGTAGGCGGTGGCCGCGTCGAAGTTGCTGGCTTGGACCCAGCTCACCCACGAATTTTTCGCAAGGCCGGGAACGTTGCCGGCAACGTTGGTCCAGGTCTTACCGGCGTCGCGCGTGAGTTGGAGATTGCCATCATCGGTCCCGACCCAGATCAAATTTTTGTCCTTGGGCGATTCACAGATCGAATAAATCGTGGTGTGCATTTCTGCCGACGAATTGTCCACGGTCACGCCGCCCGATTGTTCCTGCTTCTGTTTTACCGGATCGTTCGTGGTCAGATCGGGCGAAATTCGCTCCCAGGTCTGTCCGTGATCGCGGGAGCGAAATAAAAACTGCGCGCCGATGTAAACTGTTCCTTTCTCGTTCGGCGAGAGCGCGATCGGCGTGTTCCAATTGTAGCGGAGCTTCTCGTTGTAATTCGGGCGCGGTTTGATGTTGCGCGCTTCGTGCGTATTGCGGTTCACGCGCCCGATCTCGCCGCCTTGATACTCCGCGTAAATGTAATCGGCGTCGGCTGGATCGGGGAACATCCAGAAGCCGTCACCGTTGTACATATTTTCCCAGCGATGGTTCGTGATCCCGCCGGGATATTGAGAATCACCGACCCACGAACTGTTATCCTGGAGCCCCCCGTAAACTCGATATGGATCTTCATCATCCAGACTCACATGATAAAATTGCGAGACCGGAAGATTTTCGCCTTTCCACCATTTGCTCCCGCCGTTGTAGGAATACCACATGCCGCCATCGTCTCCGGCAAAGACCGTTTCCGGATTGGTTGGGTCGATCCAGACATCATGCGTGTCCCCGTGGCTTCCCTGAAAGCCGCCGACCACCGCGAAACTTTTGCCGCCGTCTTCACTCAAAACCAGCGCGCCATCCGGCTTGAAAACGCGGTCGGGATTTTTCGGATCGACAACTAGCCGCGCGAAATAGAACGGCCGCCACACCACCCAATTGCTTTTGTCTCGCTTGTCCCAGGTCGTGCCGCCATCATCGGAAGCGAACAGCGCGCTGTCCGGCGATTCAACCAGGCAATAGACCCGTTTCGGGTTTGAAGGCGCGATCGTAATCGCGAGCCGGCCGTATGGCTTTTTCGGAAAACCCTTATTGGCTTCAGGAGTAACCTCTGTCCAGGTCTCGCCGCCGTCGTTTGAACGAAACAATCCGCTGGCGGAAGGCTTGTCCGGTCCGTCGCCACCGGATCGATATTCCCAGCCTTTGCGGCGAAAATCCCACATGCAGGCAAACATCGTGTTGGCGTTCGCCGGATCGATCGCGACATCGGTGCAGCCGGTTGAAAGATTCGCTCCCTTAAGAACTTGTTTCCAGGTTTTGCCGCTGTCACTCGTTTTATAAAGACCGCGATCCGATGAATCGCTCCAGAGCGCGCCCGGCACGGCCGCAAAAATAGTGTCGCTCTTTCCGGGAGTAACTGCGATTCGAGCAATGCGCTCCGATTTTTCCAAACCAACGTGGTTCCAGGTTTCGCCTCCATCGGTCGATTTATAAATTCCGTCGCCGATCGACACGCTGTTGCGCGTCCATGATTCGCCGGTTCCAACCCAGACATTTTTGTTGTTGCTCGGGTCAATTGCGATCGCGCCGATGGATTGGACAGACTGCTCGTCAAAAACCGGGCGATATCGCGTTCCGCCATCATCGGATTTCCAAACGCCTCCGCTGGCGGCACCGACAAAAAGCGTAATTTTCCCTGAAGGTTCCTTCGTTCCCACGATCGCCGAGATGCGTCCGCTCATCGCGGCCGAACCGATGTTGCGCGCGCCCAGACCGGAAATGGTGGCGGAGCTAAACGAAGCGTCCTCCGCTCGCGAATTCGCCGAGGCAAACCAAATTGCGCCAATTAATATTGGCATCGCCCTCATCCCAACCTTCTCCCACCGGGAGAAGGGGCCGCCTCTCCCCGTTTGGGGAGAGGATTGAGGTGAGGGGGATCGTCGATCCAACCCTTCGGCAAAAAACTTTTGTGAGCGCATAATTGGAAAAGGATTATTTGGAGGCGGACGCCGGGAAATGAAAGATTGCGTCATCCACCGGCACGTTGGCTTCCGCTTTTTCAATGACGGTTTTTTGTTTGTCCGGATCGCCTTTGCGCCCCTCTTCGATCGAAAATGGAACGAACACGCCGCCGATTTTTTCGTAATCGCCGACGTCCGTTTCCACTTCTTCCTGGGCACCGTGTCTGATCCGCTGAGTTAAAATGCGAATTTCCAGAAAGTGGTCAGGATCGAGATAGACAAAATTCACATCCCCATTTTTGCGTACCATTTTGATTTTGTAGGCCGACGTTCCATCGACATCTTCCCTCCCAAGATATTCCAGGGTGCTCTCCTTCGCTTTCCAGTCCACCAACGGTCCGTCGATTTCGGCATCTTCAATCAATGACTTCGCATCGTCGGCCGACATCTTTTCCGGATCCTTACGGCCCTGGAAGGGCGAGATTCTCCAACCTTCTTTGCCGTCGTAAGCCTGAACTGCTGTCATTCCTTGCAACGTCGCTTCCGAGCGCACTTCACCCGGCCGTTTTTTCGTTTCGGTATAACCAAGCTGAAGCTGGCCCTCATTCACCAGCAATTTGCCGGTAACTTTAACCGATTGCAGCGCGCGCAACGCGTCCGCACCGCCCTTGGCTTCGATATTTTTCGCGACCAGCTCATCGAGCGTTGGGGCGTTTTGTTCTTGAGCGAATACCACCGGTGGAACCAGAACGGCGCCAATAGTGAAGAGAAAAATAAAACGTAGATGCATATGAGGTTGAACCGAAGCGGCGCAGAACAGAATCGTCGCGCCGCATCAATATGCAAAGCATATGCCAAACGCGTCGTGTCGCTACAAGCTGCTTCTAACCAGGATTTTATCGGTCACTGCGAAAACTTTCGATTTCACGGCCGTCCCAGGAATGGGATTTTTCGGCCCGGTTTTGGGACAGATCGCAGCGCAATGTCGATGTCAACTAATCGCGCCGAACGCCAGACCTAAGCCGTATGTCACCGCGGCTTCGATTACGCCGACGATTGTCATTTCCAATCCCGACGCCCACCAGGAGCGCAGCGTGATCAGCGATTTTACTGCGCCGACCGCGAAATGCGCGACGATGCTGATCGCAAAAGCCCAAACAACAGCCGCGATTCCGCTCATGAAGAAAAAAGGGACAATCGGAATGAACGCGCCGATTGCAGTGGAAATTGCCGCCGAAGCGGAAGATTTCCACGGCGACGGAAAACGGTGCTCGGAGAGTCCAAGTTCGCTCTGCGCCATCGCTTGCACGAGCTGATCCGGATTTTCGCCCAATCGTTCGGCCATGCGTTGCGCTTCTTCCGGACTGAATCCCTGGAGTTGATAGAAGAGCGACATTTCCTCGATCTCTTCTTCGGGGTTTTCTTCGACCTCGGCTTTTTCGCGTGCAATCTCCGCTTCGTAGACTTCGGCTTCGCTTTTAACCGCGAGATAAGCGCCTGCGCCCATCGATAGACTCGAGGCGATCATTCCGGCGAGGCCTGAAATCAAAATATAGTGTTGCTGGTTGTTGGTCGCTCCGGCGACGCCTGAAACAATTCCAAACACTGCGCCGAGCCCGTCGTTCACGCCATAAATTGCGTCCGCCACCCAACTGCCACCGCGCCCGTGCCAGCGTTCGCGCTTTAAAATGGTGTCCAGCACCGTGCGAGGTCCGAGTTGCGGCACCATCGTCTGGAGCGCGCGCGCATGTGCTTTTTCTTCGACCGCGCTCTCGCGGAGGAAATCTTTCACATCATGTTCGCCGGCGAGAACGCGCTCTCGCTGATCGCGAAACGCAGCTTCATGTTTTTCTTCAGCTGCTTCCATTCGGCGAATCGTGATCTCGGTTCCGAGCGCACGGTCCAACCATTGTCGTAAACGTCGCCCGAACGAGTCGGGAATCGTCGGAATGGGCTCGCCGAGATCGGCCAGTTTTTCTGCCCAGCGTTGCGCATGACGTTCCTCGGCTTCCGCCATGCGAAGAAGAATTCCTTTGCGCTTTTCATCAGTCTCGCGTGCGGCGAGCTCGCGATACACCTGAGCGGTCTCCACTTCCGCGCGCCAGTTGCGCTTCACCACTTCGACCGTCTCGTGCCTGCCCGCCGTAGCTTCGGCGGAGGCGGGTCGATCTTGTGGGCTGTCGGCCATGCCGAATTAAAACCTATGGAACGGCGGCTTCCAAGCTGCGGATTAAAGCAGTTAGTTGTCTACCGCGAGTCTGACACGCCCTCTCCTCCTCGATTGAGGAGAGGGGAGGGTGAGCAGTCGAATGCGGACGGTTTGGGACGTTAGGCCACCAGAAACAATCCCTCACCTTGGTCCTCTCCCTTTGCGAAAGGGAGAGGCGAAAACTTGATGGCACGCGTGCTCCCTCAGATTCATCGCCCGCACTCAGTCTCGATCGCGGCCGTGATCGGCGGCAGCGTTTTCGCCTTAAGCTGTTGGATTGTAATAATGAGGGCGACTGAACCGATGATCAATGCCGCAGCGAGCAACGTGCGCAACGTTACCGCTTCATGGGCGAACAAGGCACCGAGCAAAACGGCAACGATCGGATTGACATAGGCGTAGGTCGCCACTTTTGCCGGATCGCAATGGCGCAGCAGCCAAAAGTAAGCGGTATAACCGACGATCGCGCCGATTAACACGAGATAAGCGAACGCGCCTAGGGACAAAGTCGTAATATTGCCCGGATGGAATTTTTTTGATTCACCGGCAAACAATCCGACCAGCATCAAAAGGAGACCACCGCAGAACATTTGTTGGGCAGCGCCCAGAAATGGCGACGTGGCATGCTTTACGGTGCGCGAATAAAGCGAACCCGCCGACCAGATGAACGACGACAAGAGCAAGATCGACATCCCAATCGCGGGATGACCACTGCCGGAAAGTCGTAATGCGGGACCCAACAGAATCGCGACGCCCAGAAGTCCGCCGGCCAGTCCGACCCAAACAATTGGTGTCGGACGTGGAGTCATGCCGGACAACCAACCGAGCAAAGTGATATAAATCGGGACAGTCGCGACAATCAGACTGGCGAGCCCCGATTCGATAAACTTTTCCGAGAGCGTTACGCCGCCGTTTCCGC
>CATPAT010000052.1 GCA_955652155.1 uncultured Chthoniobacterales bacterium
GGCCTCGGCGATCATTCAGCTGTCCGGAATTTTCGGTAGTGGTACAGTTGAAGCACGCCGTTGCGCTCTATCGCATGGACTACAACTTCTGCTGGATTCATCAAACGTTGCGCGTTATTCCAGCGATGGAGGCAGGAGTTTCCGATCACGTTTGGGGCTTGGACGACGTTATTGCTTTGCTAGAGCCGAGCCGTGGCTAATTTTATTCTTATGAGCATGAGCATCAGAAATCATTTACCCGGCACGATTGAGCAGATTGTATCTGACAAGGTCGTCTCAGAAATTGTCATCAACGCTGCCGCTGGGCCGGTGACTTCGATCATCACAACCGGCTCGGTCACGCGGATGAACCTTAAAAAGGGAGACGCAGTTTTTGCCATAAACAAAGCTACCGAAGTGTCCATCGAAAAGGAATCATCGGCGGGGAATTGAAACTTCTTCAGTTCAAAGTCGTAGAACATCTAGGGATCAGTAACAATGGCTGCGATTCCGAGATAAAATCTTTTCGCATGGTGTCGCACTATTCACGGTTGTTTGGTGGACCGTTCGCCGGTCACGACGAGACGCATCTCCGCGAGGTCTCGATGCGGATGAAGGATATTCCGCAAAACCGTCGCGGACGGCCGCGCCGGGGCGATCTTGCGCCGTCGGGTTTCGTTTACCTCGGCCAGTTTTTGGATCACGATCTGACTCACGACGAAACTAGCCTCGAACACGCGTCCGCCGCTCCTGAGAAAACGAGAAACTTTCACGCGCCGCGGTTAAATCTGGAGAGCGTTTACGGCAACGGCCCGCAAAAAT
The DNA here is from genome assembly GCA_955652155.1 of uncultured Chthoniobacterales bacterium. Taxonomy (GTDB): domain Bacteria; phylum Verrucomicrobiota; class Verrucomicrobiia; order Chthoniobacterales; family UBA10450; genus AV40. The sequence goes on from CATPAT010000052.1 coordinate 802, forward strand.
CACCAGGCCTCTATGATCACTCCGAAAGGGGCAGCGAGATTTTCTTTTGGGCCACACCGGGACGCTGCCTCGCGAACAGTCGATTTTTTGCGAAGGCTCGAAACCTTCTTAGGCTATCAGTTTCTTTGTTTTGGGGTCAGTTATTGGGGTTAACGGTTTTGCGAAGATCTTGGACCTTTAACTTTAGTTTTCCGAGGATCGCCTGGAAGCGGATGTCATTTGAGATGGCATCAAAGCGCGGGTCGAGAGAGAGTGAGCGGTAATCGATCCATCCCGCGGAGACCGCTGCTTCTAAATGTTTGATAGCGGATTCATTTTTACCTAGAGAAGATTCGATGGCAGAGATTCGGTAAAGAATGTCAGGATTGTCTGGTGCCGATTCCGATTGCTGCATTTCTTTAGCCAAACACTCCTGCAACATCGCCCGCGCATTGACAGAGTGGCTCTGGCTCATGCCAATGCGTCCCAAGGCCGATCCATAGCTAACGTTTCCGTAAAAGGCGCCGCCTCCGTCGTGGTCGCTCTCATCGAGACGTCTGTAAAGCCGTTGAGCTTCTGAAAGATTTCGTGCAAAAAACTCGATTTGCGCGGCGATTTGCGCCCTGTCTATCGCCTCTTGGTCGAAGCCGCGATCCTGCAGACAAAATGCCCGCGCCTCGGCAAAGTTGGCATCAAGCAAATCAAGGCGAGTAAGGCCGACCCATCCCTGCGACCGTTCGGGATGGAGATTGATCGCTCGTTGGTAGGCCGTGCGTGCCTTTTCATAATCGCCCAAGGCAGCCCAACAATCACCGAGATCGGAGTCGTATGCGCCAGGATCGGACTTGCGGGCTAATTCAAACCAATGCAATCCCTGATCCGGTCGGCCGAGTTCATTGAAGATCATTCCAAGCAGCGCGAAGGTCTTGGCGTTGGACGGGCTGGTTTCAATGGCACGAAACGCGGCCTGGAGCGCGTTTTTAAGTTGTCCCTTTTGATAATTGACTCCCGCCAGGACGCGAAGCACGTCACCGGAATCAGGTGCCAACCGGAAAGCTTCTTGCACTTCACGCTCCGCATAAGAGAGCAAAGTTGTATCGGCTACCCAATGAGTGCGGGCCGCGGCGGAACTGGCCAAATAAGCATGGGCGAGAGCGGAACGGGGTTCCAACTGAAACGCCTTTTCAAAGCAACTCCTGGCTCGATCGAAACCGAGCACTGTGTGGTGAAGGCCCAATTCTCTTCCGGCTGCGATTAGCTCGCGCGCCTGCGCGTTTCGTGTCGCGGGATCGCTCTTCGCCGCGATCAACTTCGACCAGTCGTCTGCGATAAGAATTGAATAGAGCGCCGGCGCTAAACTGCGAGTGAATGATTTCAAATCAGAAGTTGCGCTGAGATCGACAATCCGTCCGAAAAGTGGCTCGCCGTCAGGATCGAATAGTTGGACCGAAATTTGGATTCCACGATCGGTCTTGCGGCGAGTGCCGAAAAGCGCGCTACGCGTTCGAAAATTACGAGCCGCCATTTTCAGATCTTCGGCCTTGCCGACCGGAACCACTCGCGCATTGCCGATCTCGGAAAGCTCGGTCTGGAGTGCGCGCGCCACGGTCGCGGTCCAATCGGATTCTTTCGTAGCGCTGTCCAGGTCGAGGAATGGCAACACCGCGACCGAATTCCTCGTCAGTTCGTTTTCCCGTAGCTTATTTTTCAACCTCCAATTCTGAACCTGGCGCGTGACGACCGCCGTACCGAAGAAGAGACAAACGGCGACGCTGGTTGCGAGAATCGGGTTCCGGCGCGACCAGCGGTACAACCGCGTCTGCGGCGAAACTGGCCGGGCTGCGATTGGTCGCCCTTCCAGCCAGCGTTCGAGATCTTGGGCGAGGGCGCCGGCAGATTGATAGCGCAGATTCGGGTTGCGTTCGAGACAGCGCGCGCAAATCGTTTCCAAATCGCGTGAGACATTCGGGATAACTGAACGTAGTTTCGGCGCGTCATTATCGGCTGCTTGACGGATCACGGCGAGGGCGTGCTCGCCCAAAAACGGTGGCTGCCCGGCCAGCAGTTCAAATAAAATCGCGCCCAGGCTGTAAACGTCCGTCGCCGGGGTAAGATCTGCGGCCGAATTCTCCGCTTGTTCCGGCGCAATGTATCCCGGCGTGCCGAATACCGTGAGCGTGCAGGTGAGCTCGCTTGCGGTATCGAGCCATTTTGCCAATCCGAAGTCGCTCACCATCGGCTCGCCGCGCGCATCGAGCAGAATATTTCCGGGTTTGAGATCTCGGTGAAGAATTCCCTGGTGGTGAGCGTGATCGATGGCTCGCGCGACCGTTGCGATCAATTGAACAGCACGCCGTGGCGAATCGCGAAAGCTCTCCCTGGAATCGAGCAAACTTCCACCGGGGGCGAATTTCATACTGAAGAATGGAAGCCCGTCTTCGGTCGCGCCGACGTCGTAAATGGGCAGGATATTCGGATGATCGAGGCTCGCGGCTGCTCTGGCTTCGCGTTGAAATCGCATCAGGGTCTCGCGAGAATCGCTGTGATAATTCAGCACTCGTTTCAAGGCAATGATTCGCCGCGAGGGCGCGTGCCGCGCACGATAAATCACCCCCATGCCGCCACGACCGATTTCTTCCAAGATATGATAGCTGCCCAGTTGCCAGTCCCGGTCCGGGACATCGACCGCGGCGAGAAGCGCGCCGAAATCCTCGATGTTCGCTTCGTCCGAACCAAGGCCACGGCGCAATAAACAGCTAACGCAGAGTCCGGAAGCGACGCGTGCGAGCGAGCCACATCGGCAACGCGCGCAATCTTGCGCGGAGCGTTCGGGCAAATCCGTAAGACCTGAAAAATCCACAACCCGATTTACTGCGAGCTGGCCAGGATGGCGCACAA
>CATPAT010000053.1 GCA_955652155.1 uncultured Chthoniobacterales bacterium
CGTCCTGGCGGCCGGGAATGTTGACGTCACGGAAAACTTCCCATGGTCCGCAGAAGTCGATGACGACCGCGCCTTCTGAGATAACGAAGGCAATCGGGATCTGGCCTTGGGCTGGAGGCTTGAGCGGATTTGTCGTGGCCGTCTTTTGATTATCGCCCGAACTGGGGGCGGGTTCGGCCCAAACCGTCCCGGCGAAAAGTTGAGCGATAACGAAGAGAGCAAGCGCAGCGCTCAAACCGAATCTCGCCGCGGCATTGACTAGATCTTTTCGATTCATGGAACTTGTTCGTGCATTCATGGCAGCTATCATCTCGCAACCGCGATTGGCAGCAATGCCAATAATCACCATGTTTCTGCCAACTGGCGCCGGAGCACCAGAGTTATCGGTTAATTGTTATTAGCGGGAGTTTTCGTCGTGCGATTCGCCGTCACTTTTTAAAGATTTTTATCTGATAACCAATAACAGATAACCTAAGTTCAGCGCTTGTTGCGCGAACTGCCAAATCGCGATCAGCGGGCCGAGAATCAAAAGTGAATAGATTGCCACTTCGAGCGCGTTGCGGCTCTTTTCTTCCGAGCGAATCAAAAGCGCGTAAGTGGACTCTTTGGGTTGATCTTCTACTTGAGCTACCGTGCCTGCTTGTTCTTTCATGACCCAACTTTCGAGCGGCACCTGACTGGCCGCGATGACAATGGTCATCAAATTTCTGCCACACCGGCCCGCGTCCCAGCCGGCCGCGGCTATCTGCTATCAGGCGGCGAAGCCTGAATCCGGCGTGGTTCGCACTAAGAAAGCTAAACGTTGAAAGCGGAATTTCAGAAATCAGCGGAACTGCTAATCATTCTTCGCTAAACTGATGTCGTGGATCAACAGCCGCTTCTAAACATCGGTGACTATGCGAAAGCTGCGCGCGGCGCATTGGCCAGAGACGTCTGCGATTATTACGAAGGCGGCGCGCTGGATGAAATTACGCTGCGGGAGAACGTCTCTGGCTGGGAAAAACTAAAGCTCTACTACCGCGTGCTCGCTGGAGTTGGCCCGCGCGAGTTAAGCACCACCGTGCTCGGCCAATCCATCTCAATGCCGATCGCCATCGCGCCGACCGCCTTCCATAGACTTGCTTGCGCAGAAGCCGAGATTGCGGCAGCGAAGGCGGCCAGGGCGGCAGGCACATTGTTCGTGCTGAGTTCGCTCTCGAACACCGCGATGGAGACGGTTCTTGCGCAGGCGGCGAGTCCGCGCTGGTTCCAGCTCTATATATATAAGGACCGCGAGATCACGCGTGCGCTGGTGCAACGAGCAGAGGCAGCCGGCGCGGAAGCGATCGTGCTGACGGTGGATGCGCCGGGTCTGGGCACGCGGGAACGGGACTGCCGAAACAAATTTTGTTTGCCCGAGGGTTTGGCGGTCGAGAATCTCGCGCCCGCGGGGAAGGGGAGCATTCCGAAAGTAGAAGGCTCGGGCCTGGCGGCGTATGTCCGTGACAATTTTAAATCGGACCTCTGTTTCGACGATCTCGATTGGTTATGCAGCTGCACGCGATTGCCGGTAGTGGTAAAAGGCGTCTGCCGCGGTGACGATGCGCGCCGGATCGCAGACCACGGCGCAAAAGCGATTGTGGTTTCCAATCACGGCGGCCGACAGCTCGACACCGCGCCCGCAACTTGCGAAGCGCTCCCATTTGTTGTCGCTGCAGTGGGCGATCGCTGCGAAGTTTACGTCGATGGCGGAATTCGGCGCGGGAGCGATTTGCTCAAAGCGATCGCGCTCGGGGCGCGGGCGGTGTTGGTCGGCCGTCCGATTCTGTGGGGCCTATGCGTCGCCGGTGAGCGGGGCGCACTTCAAGTACTGGAAATTCTGCGACGCGAACTTGATGAAGCGATGTTGCTTTGCGGTTGCACGACGCTCAGCGATGTCGACGCGTCTCTGTTGCGACCGTGATGCCTCGCAGTCAAAAGCTGACAGCTGAAACGCGGAAAGCTGAAACGGTTGAGCTGAATTGGGAATTGCTTTGCACCCCGCTGCGACGTCAATTCCTGATTATGAAAAGATTAGCGCTGCTTTTTTCTACCGCGATCGCTGCTGTGATTCTCAACTCATGCGCGTCGAACCAGCCGGCGAGTTCGACAACAACGACGACGACAACCACAACTCACCAACAAGGCACGGGGCTTCCGTCGCAAACGATGGAGCGGCACGGCATGTGAGGATCAGGTAGGAATCAGAAGTCAGGGGCGAAGCTATACGCCCGCGACGGATCTTCATTTCTTTGCGCCAATAACCTTCTGCACCAATGCTTCGAAGCGCGGATCGCCGCGGAGATCATCGAACAGTGGATCTACTTTGATGAGAGAAATGTAGAAACCGGTGTCGTCGTAGTTATGCTCCAATTCGTCGATGGCGTGCGCCTTATCGCCTAACGCAGTAAGAACAACCGCGAAAGCATAGGGCGAGATGTATTGCGATTTTGCCTGTTCCCTCAGGCGGGCGAGAACCTTTCGCGCCTCGTCCGTTTTTCCTTGGCGAGCACAAGCCTGGCCGAGCATGGCGAGCGAGAACGGATCGTTATTTGATTCGAAGGATTTCTGATACTCGGCAGTCGCGTCAGTGAGCTTCCCCTTAAACTGAAGGGCTTCCCCGAGATAGTAATGCGCCACATAAAAACGCGGGTCCATTTCCAAAGTCTTGCGAGCCTGCGCCTCCGTTTCGTCGTAGCGGCGTGCATTAAAATAGACCCAAGCGAGATCGGCGTTGCAAATTAACGAGAGCGGATCGAGCTCGATCGCGCGTTTTCCTTCCACAATCGCGCGATCAGACTGGCCGATCGCCATCAACGGAAGTGCGATCCAATGGTGCGCCGTCGCATAATTCGGATTTAACTGAATCGCGCGCTCTAATTCGGTAATCGCGCGGTTGAGGTCGAGTTCGAGGTTAGCAAGCAATCCCGACGATGCGTGGGCCTGCGCCA
>CATPAT010000054.1 GCA_955652155.1 uncultured Chthoniobacterales bacterium
GAGTTTGTCCAGCGCCGAGCCGGGCCGGCTGCGTTCCGGGTCGCGGAATGCCCAGCCTTTCTCGTCGCGAAAGGGATCGACGATCGTCATGCCGATCGTGTCTTCGAGGCCTTTTAGCTTTCGGAAAATGATCGTGCGACTGGCCCACGGACAGGCGAGCGAGACGTAAAGATGATAGCGACCGGCCGCTGCAGGATAAGATGTCGATCCATCATTAGAGATCCATTCGCGAAACGCGTCCTCCTGGCGTTGAAATTCGCCGGAATCGGTTTCTTCGGCAGGCGCGTGCGCTGGCACCGCCCAATATAAGCAGAAATCAGGTTACGAGCACAGCGGTGCCGTCGAGTTTACCGGCGCGGAACGTTTCGAGTGCGGTGTTGGCTTCTTCCAAAGGAAAAGTTTTTACTTTTGTTTTCACTGGAATGCGCGTTGCGATCTTCAGAAATTCTTCGCCGTCGCGGCGCGTCAGATTCGCGACCGAAGAGATGACCCGCTCGTTCCACAGATCGACATAAGGAAATGAAGGGATGTCGCTCATGTGAATCCCGCCGCAAACGGCAACACCGCCTTTGGCGAGCGCGCGCAGCGCGGCCGGCACCAGCGCGCCGACCGGGGCAAAAATAATTGCGGCGTCGAGTTTTTCGGGCGGTATTTCATCTGAACCACCGGCCCAAACCGCGCCTAACGATTGCGCGGCATCCTGTCCGGCTTTGTCGCCCGGTCGCGTGAGAGCAAAAATTTCCTTTTTCTCGTAAAGTGCCACTTGCGCGATCAAGTGCGCGGCGTTGCCGAATCCGTAAATGCCGAGCCGACGCGCGTCGCCAGTTTTTCGATAAGAACGGTAGCCGAGCATGCCGGCGCAGAGCAGCGGCGCAACAGCCGCCTCCGCCAAGGCCGCTTTGGCGGCCTGGTCGACATCGAAAAGTTCGTCTGGGAGACGAAAGCAATATCGCGCGTCGGCCACGGTGAACTCGGCGTAGCCGCCATCGATCGTGTAACCGGTGAATTTTGCGCGATCGCAAAGATTTTCGCGCGCAGAGCGACAATAAGCGCACTCGCCGTCGGTCCAGCCAAGCCAGGGAATGCCGACGCGATCGCCAATTGAAAATCCATCCACGCTTTGATTGATTTGTTCGACCCGGCCGACAATTTGATGACCGAGAATCAGCGGAAGTTTTGGATTGGGCAGTTCGCCATCGACAATGTGAAGATCGGTCCGGCAAACCGCGCAGGTATTAACGCGAACGAGTAATTGTCCATGGCCCGGTTTGGGTTTGGGCAGGTCGCGGAGCGCGAGTGGTTGTCCGACTTCTTCGAGCACCATCGCGCGCATGGCGATGTATTAACCGGCATCAGGCGAATGGCAATCGGCGAGGTCTTTCCCGAATCGCGCCGGCGCTAGCCGTTTCGAGAAAGCAGCTCGTTACTCTTTTGCAATTCCGCGATCGTCACCCGCAGTTCGGCAGTGCGCTCGCGAACGGCGTCTTCGAGGGCGGCGCGCTGATTATCGAGAAGCAAATGGACGCGGCGGCTATTGAGAAGATTACGAATCCGCAGCGCAACTTCGACATGATCGAACGGTTTGAGCAGAAAATCGGTGGCGCCCGCCTCGAGCGCCCGTCGTTTGGTTTTCTCATTGGTATCAGCAGTGAGAACAACCACCGGCAGAAAATTTTCCTCTGATTGAGAAGAGAGCGATTCGAGAATGGCAAATCCGTCGGGAGGCGGCATCATTAAATCGAGCAGAACCAGATCGGGCTGAAAAGTTTTGTAGACTTGGAGGGCGAGTCTGGAATCGAGGACGGACTCGAAACGAGAGTAGCCCGCCTCGACCAGAATCTCCTCTAGGAGCGCCACGTTTACCGGCTCGTCGTCAATGATGAGAATCTTCATTTTGGCGAGGTCGGCCGAGTGATCCGGCCAATGATTTGAAGCGCTCATGGGCTCGCGCAAGCCTCCTTCACATCTCCGTTGGAAATAGCCGCTGCTGGTGATTGTTCGGCACTGTCAATGCCGTTGGTTTCGTCGAGGACTTGGAAAAATTTGTTAACATCCAGGGGCTTGGTCAGGTAATGAGCAGCGCCAATGGACATGAGACGATTCATCTGCCGTTTGGTGGCATCGGCACTAATGACGACGACTGGAATGTGGCGCGTTGTTGAGTCGGCTTTTAACTGCGAGAGAACATCCCATCCCGGAAGATCGGGAAGGTGAAGATCGAGCAAAATGAGATCGGGCGTATGCTGGCGGGCCAAATCAAGTCCGACCTTTCCTTGCATGCTGGTGAGGAGTGCAGTGCCCGGCCGCTCCGCAAGCATTTGTTCGATCAGCGCCAGATTGGAAAGATTGTCTTCAATATAAAGAATACTTCGACTGGCCGGCTCTGAGCTCGGCTGCCAGGCGCCATTGGCTGCCCTGTCACGCGGAAATCGTTCCAGGGGTGATTTTGTCAAGGGAAGTTCAATCCAGAACGTGCTGCCTTTGCCAACAGCACTCTCCACTCCAATCGAGCCGCCCATCGCATCCACGAGCCGTTGCGACAGCGCCAATCCGAGCCCCGTTCCCTCGATAGCGGATTGTTCCGCGCCCAACCGTTCGAACGGCGTGAACAAGCGCGCGAGTTTCTCGGCGGGAATACCGGGACCAGTGTCGCTAACGAGAACGCGCACCTTTTCATTCCCAGGTACGTGATAAGAGACGGTGACCCCGCCAAAGAAAGGCGTGTATTTCACCGCATTATTGAGCAAGTTTACCAACACTTGTTTGAATCGTTGCCGGTCGGCGAGAACGTGAACGCCGGCATCAATATCGGCCGAGGCCGAAAGTTGAATGGAGCGCTCAGTGGCGAGCGGACGCATCAAGTCCAGCGTTTCTTCCAACGCGTCTGCGACACAAACTGGTTCGAGCGATAGTTGCATCCTTCCCGCTTCGATGCGGCTGATGTCGAGGACCTCGTTGATTAGATCGAGAAGATGCTTGCCGGCACTCAAAATGTAGCCGATGCGTTTGCGCTGTATTTCCGTCGGCTTTTGTCTTTCAAGAAGCTGGCCGAAGCCAAGGATCGCATTCAGCGGCGTGCGCAATTCGTGGCTCATCCGGGAGAGAAATTCGCTTTTAGCTTTGCTGGCGCGCTTTACCTCGTCCACCAGTTTGCGCTCGGTGATGTCTTCGACTGTCCCCTCGTAGTACTGGGTCGCTCCGGTTGTATCCCGGACGGCACGGGCGTTTTCGCAAATCCAAATTTTGCTTCGATCCTTGCGATAGACCTCGTACTCAAACAGCTCCACGAACCCCTGCGCCTCGATCAAGCGTTTGAACTCATCGCGGCGCGCAGGATCGACATAGACGACATGGCCGATGTCACTCACGCTGGCGATGAGTTCCTCAGATGAGTCGTAGCCATACATACGAGCCAGCGCCGGATTTACGCTGAGATATTTTCCGTCGGGAGTAGTCTGGAAAATGCCTTCGATGGCGTTTTCAAAAATAGAACGATATTTCTGTTCTGTCCGCCGCAGAGTTTCTTCCGCTTCCTTGCGCTCGGTAATGTCGCGCATGAAACAGTAGTGACCGAGAACTTTCCCAGCCGCGTCGGTCCGTTTGACCATGAGAACGTGTTTGTAAAACGTCGAGCCGTCCTTTCGCACCGCTCGCGCTTCAAATTCGGCCTTGCCTTCAGCTAACATCCGCTGATAGGTCTCCAGCCCGTGCTCCCGGTCTTCGGGTGAGATTGTCGGTGTCCACTCCATGCCGACAAGCTCGTTAGGTAAATAACCCAGCATCTGCGCGTACGCCTTGTTGACGCGCTGGTAGCGGCCCTCCGAGTCTAGAGTTGAGATACCTGGCATCGCATTGCCGAGCGCAAGGTTCGTCTCGTGCGCGGCATCCTCTGCCAGCTTGCGCTCCGTAACGTCTTGCACGGTACCGAACATGCGGCGCGGCTGACCGGCCTCGTCCAAAATGACATCGCCCTGGCTGTGGACAAACCGCACTTCGCCGCTGGGCCAGGCGACGCGATATTCCACTTCGTAGCGCGGGCCGCCCCGAAGCGCTAGCCCTATTGCTTGCGTGACCATGTCCCGATCTTCGGGGTAGATCAGTTCCTGAAAACGGGCAAAGTTATTGACGTTTTCCTCAGGCGGCAGCCCAAAGACGCGGTTCGTTTCGCTAGACCACATGATGCGATCGGTAATAAGGTCGCGTTCCCAGTAGCCGAGGTGCGCAATGGCTTGGGCGAGCGCGAGTTTATTCTCATTTTCTCGCAAGGCGGTATCTTGGGATTGGATCTGGGCCAGCATTTGATTGAATGCATCGGTCAAAACTCCAACCTCATCGCCGCACACCTTTGCGGCGCGCACAGAGTAGTCGTTGTGATCGGCGATGGTCCGCGCTGTGCCAGCGAGTCGAAGAATCGGAGTGGTAACGATATGGAGGAACTGGTTTGAGAGAATTAACGCAACAATCAGCGACGCGACGAGCACCAGAGCAAAGATCCCGCCGTATAGTTTCAGAAGCTGCGATGTCGTCGCATGTAGATCGGCCAAAAGGTAGAGAGTCCCTTCGCGCGCACCGCTGAGCATCACTGGCTGCGCTAAAAGGATGCGGTCGCCGTCGATCCGGAACCCTGACTCTAATCGCGCGGCTTTGATTTGGGTTTCGTCCCGTGGTGTTCCAAAAAAAGCGAGCCGCTGCTGGCTCGCAAGCTCAAGCCGTGCACTAACGATCTGCGGCATTGTTTTAAGTCCGCCAAGTATTTGGGCGGCAGCTTCCTCATCCTTAAACATGACTGCAGCAGCACAGTTGTGGCCTGTAATCTGGCCTACTACCGCCAGTTCGTGTGCCGAGTGCTGTTTCAAGGTGTACGCTTGAAAGCAGAACAGGGCTGCAAACGCGAGGAGCAGCACTGCGCTGGCGATCATCATGATCACCAACGTGATTTTTTGCCGAATAGGTCGATCACGCAGCTTTAGCATCGAGCGAATTGCCAATTCCGAGTCGTGTAAGAGCTATTTTCGCGCCGAGCGCAAAGAATTGCGTTCCCGGGTAACGCCTTTTTCGAAACCAGCAACAGCTTCGGCCCCTAAGGCTCCCAGCGGCGGTGGAACGTATTTTGCTTCGGAAAGGGCCAGTGTGTCCGATACCGCTGGACACCGAGTTTGCAGAATCCAAAAACATACGCCTTCGAATCACTTCATGAATCTTTCTCCACCGCAGACTGAGAAACCCGCAAACCCGCCACGGGTCAGGCGCGAAACGTCCGAACAGTTTCAAGACGCGAACGTCCATTCGGAGCCCGGAAGCAAAAATAATCGCGTTTTCACCGCCGCTTTACTGGTTGCCCTAGCGATCGCTTTGGGGCTTGGGTTTTGGAATTTGTCCCGTCAATTAGCGCCTCAGCTCATCACTTCCTCAACATCGAAGGAAGAAAGCAGTGCGAGTTCGCTCCCGGAAAAGAGCGTTGCGGTACTACCGTTTGAGAACCTTAGCGACGATAACGAAAACTCATTCCTTGCCGACGGCGTGCAGGGCGACATTCTCAGCGCGCTGTCCAAAGTCGCCGACCTCAAGGTCATTGGCCGCACTTCCGTCAACAGTTATGCCGCTGGCGGAGCGCGCAACCTGCACGAGATCGCCGAAACGCTCGGAGTCGCGTACGTCTTGGAGGGAACTGTCGGCCAGACCCATGGCAAGGTTCGCATCACGGCTCAATTAACTGATGCTCGCACCCAGAATCGTTTGTGGGCAGAGACCTACGAGCGCGATTTGGGCGAAGTGTTCGCAATTCAGAGCGAAATCGTCCAGCGAACGATCTCGCAGCTGCGAGCGAATCTCTCCGAAAAAGAGAAAGCTGCTATCGCAGAACGGCCCACCAAGGATCTCACCGCATACGGACTATACGTCCGGGCGAACGCGCTCACCGCAACCATTGCTCTCAACCCACAGATCAACGACCGCTTACGCGAGGCGATTCAGTTGCTCGACCAAGCCATCGCACGGGACCCAGACTTTTATCTAGCCTACTGCGAATTGTCTGTCACACATGACTATCTGTATTTCTTTGGCCTTGATCACACGCCCGAGCGCCTCGCCCTGGCGGAGGCTGCGCTAAAAGCTGTCGTTCGGCTCAGACCTGATGCGGGGGAGACCCATCTCGCTCGCGCGAACTTTTTCTACCGCTGCTATCTCGATTACGATCATGCACGCACCGAACTGGGACTTGCGGAGCGGGCCTTGCCCAACAACTCCCAAATCTTCGAGTTGACGGGCTACATCGATCGCCGCCAGGGACTGTGGAACGAATCCGCCCGGAGTTTGCAAAGAGCTCTCGAACTCGATCCGCGCAATTTTTTTATGCTCCAGCAGATCGCACTTAGTTATCAGGAATTCCGGCAGTTCGGGGCGATGGCTGCTGCGTTGGATCGTGCACTTAAATTGATTCCCCGCGATGTCGATACCCGCGTCACCCGTGCGCTTGTCGATCTTGAGTGGAAAGCCGACCCGCAGCCGCTGGATGAAATCATCAGAAAAACCTTGGCCGAAGACCCAGCAAAGGCACCAGACCTCGCGGCCCAGTGGTTCTATGTTGCGCTTTGTCAACGTGATCCAGTGGCAGTCGCCGAAGCTCTGGCTGCGATACCGGCAAGCGGCACATCGGTGGACCTGAATTTTCCCCGCTCGTGGTGCGAAGGGTTGGCCGCGCGTGTTCGAGGTGACAACGCCGCTGCGCAAGCGGCCTTCCTTGCCGCGCGCGCGGAAGTCGAAAAAACAGTGCGCGAGCAATCCGATTATGGTCCTAGTTTTACCGTGCTAGGGCTGATCGATGCCGGACTCGGCCGCAAAGAAGAAGCGCTTCGCGAAGGTCTCCACGCTGTCGAGCTATTGCCCATCACCAAAGATTCCATCGATGGCGCAGAAGTGATGAAATATTTGGGTGTCATTTACGCCTGGTGTGGCGAGAAGGATCTTGCCATTAAGCAGATCACCGCGACCCTGCAAATCCCAAGTACTTTGAGCTATGGCAACTTGAAACTGCATCCCTACTGGGATCTGCTCCGCGGTGAACCTCGTTTCGAGAAAATTGTGGCAGACCTGGAACCGAAGGACCGCGAGAAGTAATCCTTCGAAGCTGACGCGGGTTTGCAGGTAGCAGGCTGTTCCCCAGGCTACGGCGTTGGTAGCCGCGTCGTCCGCAGTTTAGCGCGCAGCAGCTGGCTCGAATTCGCCTTCTTTCGGCGGGGCCGGCGCATCTTCGTGATGGGTGTGACCGCTCCGTAAGAATGGCACTTTGTCGAGAACGTGTTCCTGGAACCATTCCAACCAGAGGTAGATCACGGGCGTGACAAATAACGTGATCAGTTGCGAAAAAACCAGGCCCCCGACAATTACGAGCCCCAGTGGCCGGCGCGACGAAGCGTCCTGTCCGAAACCAAGAGCGAGCGGCACCGCGCCCATTAACGCAGCAAGTGTTGTCATCATGATCGGGCGAAAACGTTCGACGCTGGCTTCGTGAATTGCCGAACGCAGGTCCCAACCCTCATCAATTCGCTGCAAAGCGAAGTCGACCACCATGATTCCGTTCTTCTTCACGATGCCGAGCAAAAGAAAAAGTCCGATCACGCTGTAGAGCGACAAGGTCGACCCAAAAATCCAAAGCGTGAACAAGCCGCCGACCACGGCGGGCACGATCGCCGGAAACAGAACCGTGATTGGATGGACATAGCTTTCGTAAAGAATTCCAAGGATCACGTACATGACGAAAACGGCGGCGATCAGGAGCAGCGGCAGCGCTTGGAAAAGTTGTCGGAAGACGAGCGCCTCGCCCTGAAACGTAGACTGAACGCCAGGAAATTGCTGACGCACTTGTGCAAACGAGTCTTCGATGAATTTGGTCGCATCACCGATCGCAACGTCCGGCAGCAAATTGAAATTAATCGTGACGCTGGTGAACTGATTGAAGTGGTTCACTGCCTGCGGACCCACAACCAGATTTGTCGATGTCACCGCCCGCATCGGAACGAGATCCGAGCTAGTTCCAGTTGTGGTGGTGATACCGCTGCTTCCCGTGCCACCACCACTTTGGCTGATCGTGCTGCTGCTGTTGCTCCGTACATATAAATTGTCGAGATCTCTCGGCTGCGCGCGCTCATTGTCTTTCACTTCGAGGATGACCTGATATTGGTCGTCCGGCTGTTTGATCAAATAGACGTAGTTCTGCGAGTAGGCGTTCTTCAATAAGCTCTGGATCGCGGCAGTAGAAACGCCGTAAGTGGCGGCACGTTCGCGATCGATGTTAATCGAAAGGTTCGGCGTGTTGTTGTAATAATCGGAGCGAAGCGACGCGAACCCTTTGAAGCCGCGCAGATTTGTCATCATTTGATTCGCCGCGCCATAGACGTCCTGCGGAACGATGCCGCTAATCGTGTAAGCGTACTGGCCCTGCGTTTGGTTGGTTGCGCCGACGTTAATTTGCAGCACCGGACTGGGCGTTATCACCGCGGTCAGGCCAGGAATTGTATTGATCGACTTTTGTATTCGCAAAAGACATTGCTCGATCGGATCACGCTGCTCGCGCGGTTTAAAAACGCAAAAGAGGATTGCCTGCGACGACGAAGTTCGCGAAAGGGAACCGGCAATCGTGAAAAACTGCGCGATACTCGGGTCCGCCTCAACTTTTTGATTCACCTGTTGCTGGAATGCGCGCATTTCAGCGGGCGACGAACCTTCCAGGGCAATGAAAACGCCGCGGGCAAAGCCGCTGTCTCCCGGCGGAAGCAGCGTGAACGGCAAATGCGTGAAGAAAAACCAAAGGCCGAGAATGCAAACGAGCAGGATCGGAATGGTCAGCCAGGCGCGGTCAAGAAATCTATCAAGAGCACGGCTGTAGGCACCGATGACACGCTGAATGAAATCGCCGGTCCACTTTTCCATCCGAGTGCGTTTATGGCCGGCCCGGCGTTCGCCAAGGATGCGCGCACACATCAACGGAGTCAGGGTCAGGGAAACAAGACCTGAGGCGAGAATCGCCACGATGATGGTGATGGAAAATTCCTGGAAGATGCGGCCGAGTAATCCAGGTAGGAAAACCAAGGGAATAAAAACGGCCGCGAGCGAAAGCGTCATCGACAAAATGGTGAAGGAAATTTCGCCCGCCGTATTGTAAGCCGCTTTCAGAATCGATTCGCCGTGCTCGGCCCGACGAATCACGTTTTCCAAAAAGACAATTGCATCGTCGACCAGAAACCCGATCGCGAGAGTCAGCGCCATCAACGTCAAATTGTTGATCGAGAATCCAAGCATGCTCATCACAGCGAACGTGAGCAGCAACGAAAGCGGCAGCGCGACCGCCGGAATGAGGGTGTCGGTGGCCCGACCAAGAAAAACATAGATCACCATCACCACAAGCATGAAGGCAATCATGAGCGTGGCGCGCACATCGTGGACGGAATTCACGATAGTCTGGGACCGATCGAAAACCGGCGTGAACGTGATTGATCCCGGTAAACTCGCACGCAGCTCGGGGAAGAGCGCCTTAACCGAATTCGCAACTTCCACCGCATTCGCGCCTGCCTGCCGTGAAACTGCGAGCACTACGATCGAGCCCGGCGGATTAAATCCGCGCATCCAAAAGAAACGAGAAGTGCGCTCGTCCTGCACACCTTGCTTAACGTCCGCGATATCTCGCAAATAAACCGGCGAGCGATCCTTGTTCCGCGCGACGATCAAATTTCGATAACCATCGGCTTGGTCGATTTGACCGTTCGGTTGCAAAACATAGCTGCGATGCGCTCCGTCGAATTGCCCGGCGCCGGAGTAAACCGTTCCCGCTTTGATTGCGTTCGCGACGTCATCCATCGTTAATCCGCGTGAAGCGAGCGCCGCCGGATCGGCCTTGATCCGGATCGCGCCCTGGACGCCGTAGATGTTCACCTGTGAGACGCCGGGAAGAATCGCGATGCGCTGTGCCACCACTGTGGATGCGTACTTATATAGATCGCCGTCGGTCAGCGTGTCCGACATGAATCCGACCAGATAAACTGCCTGATCGTTCGGGTTCGTTTTGCTGAACGTTGGCGGACTCGGCAAATCGACCGGCAATTTGCCGGTCGCGCGCTGGATTGCGGCCTGCACGTCGGTCGCCGCGTCGGTGATGCTCTTGCTCAGAACAAATTGCAGAGTCAGTGACGTGTTGCCCTGCGTGCTCGAGCTGGTGATGATGTCGAGCCCAGGAATCTGCAGAAATTGTTTTTCAAGCGGCGTGGCGATGTTGTTCGCCATCGTCACCGGATCCGCGCCAGGATAGGCGCAGGTGACTTGAATGATCGGATAATCGACCGCCGGAAGATCGTTGACCGCCAGTTTATTGTAGGTCACAATTCCTGCGACGATCACTGACAACGTCAGCAAGACGGTCATCACGGGCCGCCGAATGAACGGACCGGAAAGTCCGGTGCCTTTGACCGGAACTAATTTCGCTTCTTTCGATGCTGTAGAAGCGGATGTCGATCTTAGACGATTTTGATCTTGTCCCGCGTCTGCGGGATGTTCGCCGTCCGACGCTCCGTCGTGTTCTTCTGACCGCTCCATACAGAATCGGAATTACATCGCGCTCTTTGCCGCAGCGCTTTGGCCACCCGAAGGGTTTGTCGCGCCGTAGGGTTTGGGATCGACTTTTGTCCCGGGAGCGAGCGCAAGTTGTCCGGTCACGACGACTGTCTCTCCAGGTTCCACGCCACTTTCTACGACCATCAGATCACCATCTTGCCGCTGTCCGGGTTTAACCGGACGAAGATCGACCGTGTTATCCGGTTTCATCACAAAAATGAACGGACCACTTTGACTAATCTGGACAGCTTGCGATGGAACCAGCCGCGCGTCTTTGATCGTGTCGAGAATGAGACGGACCCGCACAAATTCCGACGGCCAAAGCGCGTGGTCCGGATTTGGCGTCACACCCCGCGCTTTCACCGTTCCCGAACCAGGTTGGACGGCGTTGTCGATGAAATACAAATCGCCCAGACGCGGCGGAATTTTGTCGTCCGGCGAATAGGTTTGCACTTTCACATTCGGACCGCCGAGATATTTCCTCACTAATGCCAAATCGGTTTCGGCAACGGTGAAGTCGGTGTAAATCGGATCGAGGCCCTGAATTGTCAGCAACACGGCGCCGCTGCCAGTGTTGCCGCTCACGATGTTGCCCACATCGACAAGTCGCAGTCCAGCGCGGCCGTTGATCGGCGATTTGATGTAGCAAAAATCCACGTTCACTTGAGCCGCTGCGGCTGCTGCTTCGGACTTGCGCGCGTTTGCCTGAGCAGTGTCGAAGTCCTGCGGGGCCGTGACGTTTCTCGCGCGCAGCTCCGTCTGCCGCTTCAGCGTCACCTGGTCTAGCGCAGCTTGCGCCTGCGCCTGCTGGAGAGCGGCTTGATAAGGGCGCGGGTCGATCGTGAAAAGGAGATCGCCTTTCTTCACATCGGCCCCGTCGTGAAAATGGCGCGCGATGATTTGTCCGCTGACCTGGGCTTGCACTTGCACGGTTTCGAAGGCGGCACACGTGCCGATTTCGTCCAGATAAAGCGGCACATCTTTGCTGATCACTTTCGCCACCAACACCGGTCGAACCGGCGGCTGCGTTGTTTTCGCCGTCTCTACTCCGCGCTGCAACGTGCGCGCCACCGCAAACGCCGCGAGGATGACGAAAAGGAAAATGCCCCAACGCGGAATTCGCTGCTTCCTGTCGCCGGTCGTTCTCACTCTCCTCGTCTCCTGAACTTCTGTGACGGCTCCATTTCCTGATTCCAATCGAGTACCCATCTTAATTTCGGCTGTTCTTCCCGTTTCGGCCCCGAGCGCCGGCCTGTTTCCCATTCACCTTCTCCGTCTTCTGCCGAATCCGATCCAACACCCGGATGCAAGTGCGCAGTTCGGACGCAGGAATATCGTCAAGCAATTCGTGTCGAAGTTGGAACGCCTCCGTCTTGATTTGTTCAATCACCCGTTGAGCGCGGGGCGCCAAATGCACCGTTTTGCAACGGCGATCCTGCGACGAACTTTTTCGCGCCACCCAGCGATCACCTTCCAGGCGGTGCAACAGGGTCACAAGGGTTGGTTCTTCGATGCCAAGAAGTGCGGCGATCTCGGCCTGGGTCAATGGACCAGGCGCGACGGACAAGTGCATCAGAGTGCGCCACTTGGCCTGGCTCAAACCCATCGGCTTCAGCCGCTCGTCCAATTTCAGCCTCCAGGCACGGGCGGTGCCATGCAAGAGGGGCCCGAATGAATCAACATCAGTCTTCAAAAGTCAAAATTAGTTAGCATGCTAACTAATTCGAACCTAGAGCAGTGTCAATGCCACCGCTTATTCAATCTTGAGCAATAAGATCGATTCTTTGCGGTAATCGGTTGACCGCATGATGCGGTGTGGCTGGCGCGGCGCCCAGCGCTTGCTTTCCATCACTTCTTGTTCCCGTTCCGGGCGGACCAGCAGATAGCGCGCGTCCGTCGGCACTTCATCGATTTCGCTTGCGTAAACAAGTTTTGAGCGCATGTAAAAAAAGATCGGCTGATAATTTGGATCGAGCGCGTAAACCGTCTCCGATTGCGGAATCATCGATTCAACCTGCTTCGCGAGACGCTTGATCCGCTGCCGCCGGTCCATTTTCGGAACGACCGCAATTGCGTAGGTCCACATGGCAAGGCAGGCCAGAACGACGATGCCGATAATCGTGCGACGGCGCGCGTTAAAAGAAAACGATTCCCCCCCAAGCCACCGCGGCCAGCGTAGATTTTCCTCACAGAAAGTCATAGCCAGCAGCCAGCACGCGGGCACTAGCGCGGGCATCGCGTAGCGGGGAATCGATCCGGGTACAAGATTGACGATCACAAAAGGAACGAGCGCGCCCCAAGTCAGCGCTCGAGCAACTTGTCGATCTTTCTCCACAGCGAAGTTTTCGAATCGCACCAGTGGCAAAAAAATTACCCACGGCAGAAGATAAAGAACGCCATGCGGCATATTGAAAATCCACCGGCCAAATTGAAAGTCGGTGCCGCGGAGCCGTCCGGTGAACTGTTGCGACCATTTCGTTGTCGCGGTGGCATGTCCGGCGGCTTGCAAAAAGGGAACCGCCCAGGCCGCAAAAATTCCAAGCATCAGCGCGATACCGACGAAATGGGCCGGATGAAAGAGCGCTCGCCATCTGCGCTCTTTCCAAAGAACCGCGATCACGACGCCATAAAAGAACAAAAGATGAACGGGACCTTTGGCCAGCCAGCCCAGTCCAAGAAAAACGAACGGCAGCGTCCAAATCAACCAGGGCGATTTTTTCTGCTCCCAAAAACTCAGCCAGAAAATGATCGCAAGCGCACAAAGCGACACATAAAGCCCTTCAATTTCGATGAGTCGCCCTTTCTCGATGATACCCGCGTTAATCAGCCAGATGAGGGCGGCGATGGTCGATCCACGCGGCCCCAGACTGGGACGCGCCACCGTGGCAAAACTGAGCGCAACCAAAAGGACGGCAATCACTGACGGCATCCGTGCGGTCCACTCGTTCTGTTGCCCGAAAATCTTGAACGAGGCGGCGACGAGCCAGTTAATTAGCGGCGGTTTCCGAAAGTAGGTTTCGCCACCGACCTGCGGCATCAGATAGTTGCCGGTCTCGAGCATCGTAATTCCGGGCAAAATGCGGCGGCCCTCTTCGCCTTTGATCGCGAGGGACCCGAGCGCCGGAAGATAAAGCGCAGCCCAAAGGAGAATCACGATCAACAAATTACCGGCGCGCGACGTCATTGAGGTGAGATGTTGGACGTTCCGCGAGCGTCGTTCAACCCCACAGCTTGACGCTCTCTCTCGACAAGGGTAAGTTCACCGTCTAGTCCGCGCTGATTGGAGTGGGAAATGATGTCCCACTCCTTTTGGTCCGCGGACTGATGTTTTATGAACGCTGAATTCATTGCCATGCTGGATTACCTGGAGCGGGAGCGCGGGATCAAACGCGAAATCCTGCTCGAAGCGGTTTCCACGGCCCTGCTTTCCGCGTCGAAGAAAAGCGTCGGCGCCGCCCGTGATCTGAGGATCGACATCAACCCGCGGACCGGCGACATCCGAGCGCTGGCCAATCTCGTCGTGGTCGATGACGTCAAAAATCTGCAAGACGAGATCGCGCTCACGAAAGCGCGCCGGATCAAACCGGACGCGAAGGTTGGCGATACGGTAGAGATGGAAGTGACGCCGCGAAATTTTGGACGCATCGCAGCACAAACCGCCAAGCAAGCGATGATGCAGCGCATTCGGCAGGTCGAGAAGGAAATGATTTACGAAGAATTCAAAGACCGGGCCGGCGAAATTGTCAGCGGTACGGTGCGCCGGTTCGATCGCTCGGATGTGATTCTAGATCTTGGAAAATTCGAGGCTGTCATTCCGCAGCGCGAACGCGTGGTCGTGGAAGATTACAATGTCGGCGACCGTCTTCGCGCTTATGTCGTCGCTGTCGAAAACGGATTACGTGGTCCCGAAATCATTGTCTCACGCAGCCATCCGAATTTTGTGCGCCGCCTTTTTGAATTGGAAGTAAGCGAGATTGCCGATGGCACCGTTGAAATCCGCGGCATCGCGCGTGAGGCCGGTTATCGAACAAAGATCGCGGTCTGGAGTGCGAACGATAAAGTGGACCCGGTCGGCGCTTGCGTCGGCATGCGCGGGTCGCGCGTCAAAAACATTGTCCGCGAGCTCAACAACGAAAAGGTGGACATCATCCGCTGGAGTTCCGATCCGAAGGAATTCGTTCTCGAAGCCCTCAAGCCAGCGAAGGTGAAGAACCTAACCTTTGATCCTGAGAAAAAGAGTGCACAGATTTCAGTGGACGAAGATCAGCTTTCGCTCGCGATCGGAAAAAAGGGACAGAACGCGCGTCTGACTTCACGGCTTACCGGTTGGGAAATCAACATCGACAAAGACACGTCAGCGACAACGGCGGTGGAGCAAAAGGTTGCCCAGGCGGCGCAGACGCTCGCCGGCGGATTGCCGATCACCGAAGAACAAGCAGTGACGCTGGTGAAATCCGGGTTTACGAATCTGGAAGGCTTGCATGCGGCCGATGTTCAAGATTTGGTAGACATCCTTGGCGTGGACGAAGCAAAGGCGCGTGAGATCCACGACGCCGTCCATAAACAAGATGTAACGCAAGAAGCGGGCTCGGCTCAAGGGGCTTGAGCCATGAGTGAATTTCTAAAATGGCAACAAAGACAAAAGCAAAAACGGCGGCAAAAAAATCTGTCGCCCACAAACCAGTTGCCACGCATAAGCCTGCCCCGGACAAGGCAAAGATTCCGAAAAAGAAAATAGAAGTGCTCAAGAGCGCGCCTCCGGCGGCAGCTGCTCATCACGTCGCGGAAGAAAAGGCTCACCCCAAGCCAAGTGCCAGTCATCGTCCCGTCGTCGAAAGCGTCTCGTTAATCGACAAAAAGCATCCGCAGAAAAAAGCTGCTGATGGCGAGATGAAAAAGAAAACTACGGTTCTGCCGCCGATCTCGCGAATTCGCGCCTCGTTGGAAGCACCGACTGCGCCGCCACCCAAAAAGGACGCGCCCGCTCAACCTCCGCCTCCGGTAAGTGAGGGAACAGTCGCTGAGCCTGAAGCGGCTGCGGACGCTACCTCGCAAAAGGTCATCCATATCAAGCCGCCGATCATCGTGAAGCAACTTGCGGTTGAGCTTGGTGTGAAGCCGCACCAGCTGATCGCCGAGTTGATGACATTCAATATTTTCGCGAACATCAATCAGACGATCGAACCCGATATCGCGTCGAAGATCGCTGAGAGCCACGGATTCGTTCTCGAAAAAGAGCGCCGGGAAAAAGGAGGCGGCGTGCACAAGGTTGAACAAGTCGTCGTCGCGCCCCCGCCACCGGTCATTGAAAAAGCCGAGGAACTTAAACCGCGGGCGCCGATCATCACTTTCATGGGTCACGTCGACCACGGCAAAACGTCATTGATGGATGCGATTCGCAAAACCCGAGTCGCCGCTGGCGAAGCCGGCGGCATTACTCAACACATCGGCGCTTACACCGTTGATCACAAAGGGCACCGAATCACATTCATCGACACGCCTGGTCACGCGGCTTTCACTGCGATGCGTGCGCGCGGCGCAAACGTCACCGACATCGTCGTGCTCGTCGTCGCTGCAGACGACGGAGTGATGCCGCAGACAATTGAGGCCATCAATCACGCCAAAGCCGCGCCCCATGTCGAGATCATGGTGGCGATCAACAAGGTCGATTTGCCGTCGGCGAACATTGACAAGGTGAAGAAGCAGCTTCAGGAACGCGACCTCACTCCGGAAGATTGGGGCGGCAAAACGATCGTCTGCGAAGTTTCAGCGACGCGCGGCACCGGGATCGATCACCTCCTTGAGATGATGCTCCTGCAGGCGGAGGTAATGGATTTGAAAGCATCGCCGACCGCGAGAGCACGCGGCACTGTGATTGAAGCACAGGTGGAACCGGGACGCGGACCAACTGCCACCGTGATTGTGCAGATGGGGACGCTTAAAGTCGGCGAACCGTTCATCTGCGGAGGTTACTCGGGCAAAGTGAAATCGCTGATCGACGACCGAGGCAAGCCTTTGAAAGAAGCCGGTCCATCCACGCCCGTGAAAGTACTTGGATTTACCGGATTACCGAACGCGGGCGATGAACTTTTGGTAATGGAATCCGAGCGCGCGGCGAAAACGTTGAGCGACGAACGTTTGCAGGCGAAACGCGCGGAAAAACTTACCGTTCCTCAACGTGCGACACTGGAAACTCTTTTAGAATCGGCCGCCGGCAAAAAAGTCCTCCGTCTCGTTTTGAAATGCGATGCGCAAGGATCGGTTGAAGCGCTCACCACCGCGCTAAAACAAATCGAAAGCAAAAAAGTCGATCTCGAAATGATTCACGCCGGCGTCGGCCCAATTTCGGAGTCGGACATCTTGCTCGCGAGCGCGTCGAGCGCGGTTGTCATCGGCTTCAATACCAAAGTTGAAAACATGGCCGTTTCGGCGGCAAAAAACGAAGGCGTTCAGATCAAGCTCTACAGCATCATTTACGAACTGCTCGACCAGATCAAAGACGCGATGGCTGGATTGCTCGAGCCCGAATTTCGCGAAACGGTCCTTGGTCACGCGGAAGTGAAACAAGTGTTCGAGCTGAGCAAAGGCATCGTGGCGGGCTGTTTAGTCACCGACGGCCGCATTGCCCGGACTGGACGCGCGCGGGTACTTCGAAAACGTCAACCGGTTTACGACGGGGGGCTTTCAACCCTCCGCCGTTTCCAGGATGACGTGAAGGAAGTCCGCTCTGGATTGGAGTGCGGCATTAAGCTTGGCGACTTTAGCGAATACCAAGTGGGCGATATCATCGAATGCTATCAGCTCGAAGCTATGGCCCAAAAACTCTGATGGGAATGAAAGGGTCACATGAAACATCGCATGCTGCGCGTCAACGAAGTCGTAAAACGGGAACTGAGCGGAATCCTTGCGCGCGAAATCAGTTTTGAAGGCGCGCTGGTCACCATCAATCACGTTGACGTCAACTCCGATCTGAAGAGCGCGCATGTTTTTGTCAGCGTGCTTGGGTCTGAAAAAGCCGAAAGCATAATGACGAAGCTCGAAGAGCACCGCCCTGCCTTTCAGGCCGAGCTCGCGCGTCGAGTGATCATGAAATTCACGCCCCATTTGCTTTTTCATCTCGATGAGTCGATCGCGCGCGGCTCGCGTATTGTCGAAATTTTGCAGCAAATCGACGCCGACCACGAAAAACCCGAGTGAGCGCAGCCAAGTTCGAGCAGATCGGCCAGGCCTTGCGCGAAGGTGTGCGGTTTGCGGTTCTTGGCCACGTTCGCCCAGATGGCGATGCGCTCGGGAGCCAGCTCGCGCTCGGCCTTTCTCTCAAACAACTCGGCAAAGACGTGCGCATCTGGAATGAAGAAGGCATGCTCGAGAAATACAGTTTTCTCCCGAACGCAAATCTGCTGACCAAACCACCGGCTGAACCGGAAGATGTCGATGTTGCGATCGCGCTCGATACTGCAATTCAAAATCGGCTTGGTAACAGCCTGCCCGCGGTTCGCTCGGCCAAGGTTTGGATCAACATCGATCATCACCCGAGCAATCCAGGCTACGGCGACCTCGTTTATATTGATCCAAAGTCTCCGGCGACCGGGCAGATTCTTTTCGAGCTAATCAAAAGCGAAAAACTACCGATCGATGCTGCGATCGCGGAAAATCTTTACGTCGCGATTTCGACCGACACCGGTTCATTCCAATATCCAAACACAACCGCGCGCACTTTTGAGATCGCAGCCGAGCTCGTTCGCGCTGGTGTCGATGTCGGCCGGGTCAGTCAATTAACATACGAAAACTACCCGCGGCGCCGCGTCGAACTGTTGCGCGATCTTCTCGGCACGATGCGATTCGATGCGAACGACCGGGTCGCCAGTTTTAGTTTGAGCCTGGCGACTGCGAAAAGACTCGGAGTGCTCCCGGAAGACAATGAAGGACTGATCGATCATTTGCGCGCGATCCGCGGCGTCATCGTTGCCGTGTTCTTTGAAGAACTGGCCGACGGCAAAGTGCGCGTGAGCATGCGTTCAAAAAGCGAAAAGGTGAACGTGTGTGCCATCTGCGAAAAATTTGGCGGCGGCGGACACGTTCTAGCCGCGGGAGCGCGTGTCCGCGGTTCGCTCGCGGAAGTCGAAAGGAAAATTCTGGAGGAAGTTCGCGATGTTGTCGGTCGCAATTCCTGACGGCGTCCTGCTGGTAGACAAAGCCGGAGGTATGACTTCGCACGACGTGGTCGCGCTCGCTCGGCGACAGCTCGGAATTAAAAAAATCGGGCATTGCGGTACGCTCGATCCGATCGCGACCGGTTTGCTTCTCCTTACAATCGGTCGCGGAACAAAAGTGCAGGATTTGCTGATGAGCGAAGACAAGGAATACGTCGGGACTCTTACTCTGGGCACGGCAACGAGCACACAAGATCGAGAAGGCGAAGTCGTCGAGACAAAACCAGTGCCCCAGTTAAACGACGCCGAAATCCGCTCGGCGTTCGAAAAATTCCGCGGCGATTTTTATCAAATGCCGCCAATGGTCTCGGCCAAAAAACATGGCGGCGTGCCGCTCTACAAACTGGCGCGCCAGGGAAAAGTAGTGGAGCGCGAGCCGCGCTTCGTTCATGTTTACCGCTACACCATCGATCGGATCGCATTGCCGGAGATTGATTTCAGCGTGTTGTGCAGCAAAGGCTTTTATGTTCGCACCTACGCACACGACATTGGCCAGCTACTTGGCTGCGGCGCGCATTTGAAATCTTTGCGACGGACCCAGTCCGGTCGATTCGATGTCGGCAACGCAATCAGCGTCGAACAGATCAAAGAAATGCCTCGCGAGGAAATCGCGCAGCGAATTCTTTCGTTGCCACAAGTCTCACGCATGCGCGGCGCATGAGGGAAAGATCGACAATGGAAATTTTACGGTCGATTCCAGAGCTCGAGCGATTACGCGGACCGCTTTTTTTGGCGATCGGCGTTTTTGACGGCGTCCACCGCGGCCACCAGGCGGTGATCTCGACGTCGGCTGATCATGCGGCCGCTTCGAAGGGAACGCCAGTCGTCGTGACGTTCGATCCGCACCCTGAAAAAGTTCTGCGGCCGCAGGCAGCGCCGCACCTGCTCAGCGCGACCGAGCACAAAATCGCCCTGATCCGCGCCCTGGGGGTGGAGCATTTGCTCATCATCACTTTCGACAAACAGTTCGCTGCGACCGAGCCGGAAGATTTCGTGCAGAAACTAGTCATTCATTCTAAACCGCTCCGCGAAATCTGTGTTGGTCATGAATGGTCGTTCGGAAAAAACCGTCGCGGCAATCTCGATCTTCTCAAAAAACTTGGCGCAAAGTTTAATTTCGATGTCGTGGGAATTCCACCGGTCAAGATTAACGGCGCGGTCGTGAGCAGTACGGCGATCCGCCAGGCAATTGAAAAAGGCGATTTGGCAAAGGCTGCCGAAATGCTCGGCCGCGAATACACGATTCTTGGAACGGTGACGCGCGGTGACAATCTTGGAAAAAAGATTGGGTTTCCGACTGCCAACCTAAGCGCGCATAGCGAGCAATTTCCACCGAACGGCGTTTATGTCGCCGAAGCGCGGATCGACGGCGAGTTATATCGAGGCGTAATCAACCTTGGCATTCGTCCGACCGTGAGCAGCGGGAAATCCGAGCGCGTGCTCGAAATTCACTTGTTCGATTTCAATCGCGACATTTATGGCCACGATGTCGAAGTTCGCTTCTTGAAATTTCTTCGTCCGGAAAAGAAATTTCAGGACCTGGACACGCTGGTTCAACAAATCCGGCAGGACGTGGAACAAGCCCGGCAACTCGGATAAATTAGCTAAGTCGATATTTCGCGACGCCGATCTTTCTGATTCCGCGTATGCTCCTGCCCGTGCCGTTGAACCAGACGTAAAGATTCGCACTCGGCACCTTCAGTTTTTTTGAAAGCTCGCCGACGCTCGTCCCTTTTTTACCAGCCGCTCGCAACGCCCGGACGATCCTCTCTTTTAACGCGCCGCGTTTGCTCCGCTGGCGAACGGGCCCACCAGGCGCGCGCGAAACCGTGACTGGCGCGCGCTGGTCGCCTTCACGCGCCGGAATTCCGAACTTGTTTTGAACGCGAATCATTTCGCGATCGAGTTCCTGGATCTGCGCCATGAGCGCTTCCTTGCGCTCGGTCAGGCGAACAAGCTGCTTAAGGGCCGAACTTGGGATGTCTCTTAGCATCCCCTACTCTACGCCTAAGATCGACAATGCAAATCTAAGTCACACCTAAGATTGAATATGATTCGACTTAGACATGGCGGCGAAGATGCCGCCGGCCATCACTAACATTCCGCTGGCCAATGCAAACCCGACCACCCACAACGTTGGAATCGTCGTCAATCTGAACATCTCAACCAAGATAAACCGGCCACCATCGGACAAAACGTATGTCAGCGCACTCGCCAGTGCGCTCATTCCGACCAGAATAAACGGACGCAGAAACTGACCTGCCTGCCGCGGGACCGGCAGCTGTTGCAGAACACGCGCGGTGAAGCCGTCATCCTCGATATAAGGCGCAGCTTCTTGCAGCTTTCGATCCAACCAATCTTGTTCAATCTGCTCGTTCATTTATTGCGCCCAGACAGCCAAAGTCTTCTTCAATTTCCCACGCCCTCGCAACACGTTCGTTTTGACCGTGCCAAGCGGAATGTCGAGTACCCGCGCAGCTTCGTCGTGTGATAATCCATTCTGGCAGCAAAGCAAAACTGCCGAGCGCTCGTGCAATGGCAGTAAACTAAGGGCATGCATAAGGTCATGTCTTAGACCCGGATCGACCGTCTGGGGATCCTGTTCCGCCTGCCATTGCTCCTCATTGATGCCGACGAGCTCTTTCCGGCGTCGTGCGTCCTCGCGAAAGCAATTGTAGGCGATCCGGTAAAGCCAGGTGGAAAATTTCGCCTCGCCGCGGAAGCCGCGGATGTTTTTATAAGCGCGAACAAATGCGTCCTGGGCCAGATCGTCAGCGAGTGCGAGATCGCCGCGGGTAAGTTGCCGCAACAAACCTCGCACGCTCGATTGATGACGACGAACCAACTCGCCAAAAGCGTGCTGGTCGTCATCAACAAGAACTCGGGCGACAAGGCCGGCATCGGTTAGCTCCACGCCGCGATATTAGGGCGCCGGTGGCGGCGACGAAATGTCCTTCTTCCCCTCCAACTTCCATACCAGTAGGTAGCCGAGGCCAATCACAAAGGGAATCACGCCGATCGCCCACGAACCACCCTCCCAATTGTTCACTGCGCCAAAGAAGAGCATGAGGCCCAAGCCAAC
>CATPAT010000055.1 GCA_955652155.1 uncultured Chthoniobacterales bacterium
AGATGACCGCGTCGTACTCGTGTGCCTTGACCTTGAGCATCGCTTCCTCGCCATCGAACGCGACGTCGACCAGAAAATTTTCGTCGGCCAGGATCCATTGCAGCGCCGAAGCGAGCTGTCTGTCGTCATCGACGACCAGGATGGCCTTGAGCTCAAGACTGTGGACAACAGGCTGAAGCTCCTCCGGAAGCGGCTCAAATTTCCTCATCGTGCCGCTGCTGCTAAAGCAGGCGAAGTGCCAATCTGATTGCAGAAGTCAGACGTCGGAGGTCACACTTCAAATCTCAGATTTATCCGCGAGATCCGCGTAATCCGCGGTCGCTAACCGGATCACTTTTCGAGCCGGTGTTGAAAATATCCTTTCCAATTTTCTGGCAACGCGTCCACTTCGATGGCGCGTCGCAGCGCTTTCACATCGTCTTTCTCAAAAGCATAGAGACAAGTGATATCGGCCACGCTGATATCTTGTTGCTCGCGCCCGACTAGTTCCAGAGCGTCTCCCGCATTAACCATTCCTTCACGCGCCACCGCAAAATAGAAACCGGAACGACGGCTGGCTAGAAACCGCTTGATGATATCGGCGCGGCCAAACTTGATCCCCAACTTGTAACAGGGCATTCGCGGTTCCGTGACCATCAGTTCCGTTTGACCGACTCGAAATCTGTCCCCGATGTAAACCGCGTCCTCAAGCAATCCCTCGGTCGTGAGATTTTCTCCGAACATTCCCCACGGCAGATCCATCGCCGCAAATTCAGCTCGCCAAAAAGCGTAATGCTCCGACGGATAAGCATAAACCGCCTTGCTCACGCCGCCGTGAACGGTGAGATCGGCTTGTCTATCGCCGTCCAAGTTTAGGGTGCGCAACATCACCGGACCTTTAACCGGCTCCTTAAAAATTCCCGTCGCAACGAACTTCCCTTGCCAGCTTACTTCCCGCGGCAATCCAACATTCACCGACAAAATTTTCATGAGTCGCCGCTTATTGACACAGCTAGGGATTCTTACGCTGGAGGACCACCGCGAATGGGTGCAGTTCGGCAGTCATCACGCCTGCCGCAACGGCAGGGTCCGCTTCCATGAATTTTCGCGCCGCCGCTTCGTCCGCAGCCTCGAAGATCGCGATGCCAAACGTTTTATCCCCTGGTTCTCTCGTGCGTCCAACAAGAATAACCTGGGCCGATTGAATGGCTTCCTTGAAACGATTGAAATGCCGATCGACGGCTGCCTTGTCCTCAGCAGTGTACGCTTTGTCGTCGTACAGACGCGGAACCAGATGCAACACATAAATAAATTGCTTCGGTTTAGCGGCCGGCTCTGGAGTTTGAGCAGCCAATGATTGAACGACCATGCAAACAAGTGGAATAAAGAATCGGAGGTAGGAGATTATCGGCGTTGTCATACTGTTGCTCGCTACACAGATTCTCCGCGACATCAACGACTTCATCGATCAAGTTAGACCGAGCAGTTCTCTCCGAGGGATATGCTCTACGGAGCAGGAGGCCTTCTTCCATAATCGAACAGACTCGTCCGATGATTAGTTCGATGCTAGTAAGGACTTAGGTTCATCGACTCATCCGGTTTGAAAAGCCAGAAGGATCGCCCCGCATAGTAGCGGCGAAGCCGCTCGTTCTCGGTCTGGCCCAAATCTTGGGCCCAGATGACCGAAGCGGCGTCGATATCTGCTGGGTTATAGACCCATTCTTGGTGCGGACTTTGCCCGGTATAGCGAACAAAGATTACGTGATTCCCGGGCCGCTTCTCGAGTAAACCCTGCTCGACACGTTCCTTTTGCGCGCTCTTCGTTCGGACCTGATCCATCGTACTATGCGTCGCAATCCCTTTCGCCTCGGATGCAACCATCACGAGCAGGACCGCGACCGGCATGGCGCTGACCAGGAAACGGCCCACTTCACGCCCGTCGTACTTCCATTGCCTTAGGTACCGCATCGACTGCGCAGCGAGTATTAAGAGCGCCGCTGCGAACGGCGCTGCATAGTGCGGATACCACCAGACCTCAATCACGGACGCCGCGCCGATCACCACCGTCAGAATTGCCGCGAGTCGCGTCCTTCTCGAACGCCACACTAGGGGTAGGAACGCCGCCAGCGGCAGCAGCCAGATCAGGTTACCGTAGTAGTACCGCAGCAGGACGAGCCAGTCCAACGGACGGTCGACAAAAAGATGCCAGTTGCGGACGTGGGCGTATGTTTCCGATGCCCTAGATTCAAGATCGAAATGCCGAAAGGTGCGCGGAGTTGAGGAAATAGGCATGAACGAAAACGGCGGCACTATCTCATATTGCTCGTAATACTGCTGATAAGGCAGTCGCAGCGCGTGGCCAGTGACGCGATAATTGTCATATGCAAGCCAGGAAGCGCCGACAACGCCAGCGATCACGATTGGTAGCCATACGTGCGCCGTACGGTTTGCCATGACCAGCGTAATGAGCGCCGGAATTAGTAGCAACGAGCCCTCGAACGGCCGCGCGAGGATGAGGATCACCGCTCCAATTCCAAAATGCCAAGCGTAGTGCCATCGCTTCGCCCGCGTGATGCGAACCCATGCCCCAACGACCAGCGCGCCCCCGATTGCGGTCACGGCACCTCCCCAATAGCTGTTCATCCAGTAGCTGAAAAGACAAAGATCCAGACCGATGAATGCACCGAAAAGCGCCCAGCCTGGCGGCAGCCAGCCTTGCAGCGCCCAGCAAAAGGCTGCAGCCAGTAGGCCCGCGCTTAGCCAGACCCCGAACCACGGATGCCCAAAGATTACCTGCCCCACAGCGATTGCGAACGCCGGCGCGGGTGGGAACCGCGAGGCGTATGTCGGCTGTTGCAGGATGTAAGTGCTTTCGAAGAACTGCCAAAGCGGGTGCGCCGGGTTGGCCAGACGGCCATGCGCGAAGGTGTCAGCCTGCAGAAGGTAACTAAATTCATCGTAGATGGAAGGCTTGGGAATCGGCCAGACCGGAAGAAGCGCCGCTCGCACCACCAAGACCAGCACGCCCAATCCGACCCAACTCAACGTTTTGCGGCGCGCAAGGCCGGAAAGCCTGCGCTCAAATCTTTGCCACAAATCGCGCAACTGGGGAGGCGCGCCTCGCGCAAGGATCCCAAGAATTGCGATCAATACGACGCAGTAGATGAAGTCTCTGTGCACGTCATGAAAAGGTTATATTTATCATCAACGATATCCTTTGACGAGCAGCGTTCGCGCGCCCTGAGTGGCACTACTTGATCGCGCATTCGACCCAAGCCTCTTTTCGGCCCAGTTATCAAACGGCGTCGCTGACATAGTAAGGTCCGACCGCTGTTGTAGTTCGAGAGTGATTTTATGACTCAATACGGTAATCTGATCGCTCCGAACGGAATCAATGCAGCGCGAACGCCAAACTGGAACTATTGAAGTATCAGTGGTCATTCCTTGCCTCAACGAGGAGGATACGTTGGCAATCTGCATTGAGAAAGCTCGGCAAGCACTGCGGGAACATCACATCACCGGCGAAATTGTGGTGGCGGACAATGGCAGCACCGATTTGTCTCGAGCTATCGCTGAGCGTCAGGGAGCGCGCATCATAATGGTCAAGGAGCCAGGCTACGGCAGTGCACTGATGGGAGGAATTGCGGTCGCGACCGGCCGATTCGTCATCATGGCGGATGCCGATGACAGTTACGATTTTCTTGAGATCCCAAAGATCATTGAAAAATTGCGAGAAGGATTCGACCTGGTCCAAGGGTGCAGGCTTCCAGCCGGGGGTGGTTCCGTTCGACCCGGCGCGATGCCGTTTTTACATCGCTGGGTCGGCAATCCATTTTTCTCCTTTCTGGTCCGGCAATGGTTCCATGCCCCGATCCACGACGTTTACTGTGGGTTACGCGGTTTTACTAAAGCCATGTACGAACGGCTCGATCAACGTTGCACTGGGATGGAGTTCGCCACCGAGATGATCATCAAAGCCAGTCTGCGTGGCGAAAAAATCGCCGAAGTTCCGATTACTCTGCACCTCGCCGGACGTACATCGCACCCGCCACACCTGAAAACGTTTCGGGATGGCTGGCGCACGTTCCGCTATTTTCTAATGTGCAGTCCCCGTTGGCTCTTTTTGGTTCCCAGTAGTGCTTTCATTGCCTTTGGCCTACTTGGTTATCTTGTGGCCATGCCGGGTCTGAGCATCGGGCATAGTACCTTCGACGCCCACACGCTGTTGTTCGCCAGCCTGGCCATATTGTGCGGCTACCAGTGGATTCTCTTTGCCATCTTCGCCAAAACATTTGCGATCACCGAGGGATTCCTTCCGCCAGACCGGCACTTGGAACGCTTTTTTGAATTAGTGACTTTGGAAAAAGGGCTGGTTGTGGCGGCACTGGCGGTGGCGGTGGGTGGCGGCTTGCTGTTGGCTGCCATCCGGCAATGGTGGTTGACTGATTTTGGCACCTTGGACTACGCCCACACAATGCGATTCGTCGTGCCGGGAGCGACGCTCGTCGCCTTGGGGTTTCAGACCGCCTTCTCCAGCTTTTTCGTCAGCATCCTTGGGATGCGCCGAAGATGAGTCTGCTCGATTCGTTCCACAGCGGTTACCTCCATACAGGGCGTGTTCCGACCCTTAGGAACTTGTCGAGCAACTCAGCTGCGTGGCGCATGATAGATGATGAGTCCGGCGGCTTCATTCTCGCAGCGGGCGCGACCAGAACAATTACATCAACTCGGTCTGGCGCGCTGCGCCAACGCCACTCTTCAAGGCGTTTTACGAAGTCGGGCGCTTCGCCCTACCCGACGGCGCCCCGCTCGCCGTGTTCATCGATGCCTGATAATCTAGGTTGTGACGAAGTTCACTCTCATTGGTAGTGGTTTGGCCGGCGGATTGCTTGCCGCGTACTTGGGCCGGCGCGGTTACGAGGTCGATCTTTACGAGCGCCGAGCTGATCCGCGCGAAGGCAACATGGTCGGCGGACGTTCGATCAACCTCGCGCTTTCAACCCGGGGGATCCATGCGCTCGAACAAATCGGCATCGCCGATGAAGTGCTGAAGCACGCGATCCCGATGCGCGGACGGATGATCCATCCCGCAGGCGCGGGAGCGCGCACCATTTTCGCGCCCTACGACGTCGATCCAAACAAGCACATCAACTCGATCGGGCGCGCGGCGTTGAATACAACCGTGATCGAAGCGGCCCAGCGCTATCCGAATGTGCATGTAAAATTCAATCACAAGTGCACCGGCGTCGATCTGGATTCCGCCACTGCTCAACTTCTCGATACTGCCAGTCCGGCTCGGACCTCAACTTCTCAACCGCTGTCCGCGACCGCGGACAGCGTCATCGGCGTCGATGGCGCGTTCTCCGCCGTACGGCAATCG
The DNA here is from genome assembly GCA_955652155.1 of uncultured Chthoniobacterales bacterium. Lineage (GTDB taxonomy): Bacteria > Verrucomicrobiota > Verrucomicrobiia > Chthoniobacterales > UBA10450 > AV40. The sequence goes on from CATPAT010000055.1 coordinate 5,360, forward strand.
ATGCAACTTAAGATCGATAATTTCCAATACGACGAGAGTTATCTCGCGCATGGCTACAAAGAGCTGACGATTCCGCCCGGACCGAATGCTTCATGGCGAATGGAAAAGGAGGCTCTCCACATCTGGCCCCGGAAAAGTTTCATGATGATCGCGCTGCCGAATCCCG
>CATPAT010000056.1 GCA_955652155.1 uncultured Chthoniobacterales bacterium
ACTTATCGCCTCAAGGATCTCGATTCGACCAACGGCACCAAGGTCAACGGCGTTCCCATCACCCAGACTGTGCTGCGTTTCGAGGACCGGATTCGTTTCGGCGCAATCGAAGCCCGTTTCGAGCCGGACGTCCGCGGATCGCAACCGCTCCCGCAGCGGGAAACAATCGAAGCCAAGCTAGCCGAATCGAGCGCCGCGCCGTCCGGTTTTGGCAATGCCTCACCCTTCCGTCAAAGATCGACATCTCGCGATTCGGCGCGTCTAATCGTCTTCGGAATCGCCGCCGTGGCGGCTCTCACATTTCTCGGCAGCATGATTGCCGTGCTCGTGATGCGCGCGCCGTGATTTGTCCTACCATCTGCAAAAATCTGCGTAATCTGTGGATGAATGCAGAAACGTTTGTTGCTTTTCGACATCGACGGCACCCTGATTCATTCCGGGGGCGCCGGCGTTGAAGCGCTCAAGCGCGCGCTGACCGAACGCTTTGACATCAAGGACGACCTCCACGATATCGAAATCGCCGGCATGACCGATTCCGGAATCGTGATCAGCATCCTGAAAAAGCACCAAATCCCGACAACCGCCGACAACATTGCCGCATTTCTCGATAGTTACGTCCACTTTCTCTCGCTCGAATTGCCGCGCCGCAAAGGCAAACTATTGCCCGGCGTGCTCGAGCTGCTTGAAAAGCTGAAAACGCGAGAACACCTCGTCCTCGGACTTCTTACCGGCAACGTCTCACGCGGCGCGCAACTCAAACTCGGCCATTATGGCGTCCGGCACTTCTTTGAATTCGGCGCCTTCGCCGACGACCACCACAATCGCAATGAACTCGGTGCGTTTGCCCGCGCCCGCGCGAAAGAAAAGCACGGTCGCGAATTTTCCGCGGACGAGATCGATGTCATTGGCGACACGCCGCGCGATATCGCCTGCGGAAAAGCGCTCGGCGCACGCACAATTGCCGTCGCGACCGGTACTTGGAGCCGCGAAAAACTGGCGGACCATCATCCCGACATTTTAATCGATGATCTTTCCGATGTTGACCGTCTAATTAATACGCTCGGTTGGTGATCGACCAGCGATGCTTGGGAGAAATGACAAAACCCCCTCCGCTCCCTTTTACTATGCCACTAAAAGAACAACCTAACGTTTTGCCGCTTGAGGGCGAGATCGACCTTCACGTTTCGCCGGAGGTCGCGGCATCGTTGCGTACCATGATCGCGAAAAAGCCGAAGAACCTCGTGGTCGATCTTTCCAGGGTCACTTATATGGACAGCTCCGGCTTGGCCGTGCTTATCGAAGGCATGCAAAAGGTTCAGGAGTACGACGGCAAATTCGCACTCGCCGGTACTCAGGAAAGCGTCCAACACATTTTCGAGATCGCCCGCCTCGACCAGGTCTTCCAAATTTTTCCCGACGTCGATTCCGCGCTTGCGGCGAGGTGAACCAAAAGCACCTGCGTCAGCAAACCGTCGCCATTTCGGAACAAGATCTGCTGCAAATTGGGCCCGAAAATGGCGTCGTCAGATGCGGTAAATGTTCTCCCTCTTGAAGGAGAAATCGATCTTCATGTCTCTCGACGCGTCGAGAGGTCGCTCGCTTCGATAATTGCCAAGCGTCCCGAGGACGTCATGGTCGACCTTTCCGGAGTCACGTTCATAGACAGCTGAGGGCTGGCCGTCTTGATCAACGCAAGGCAAGACGTCAAAGAATATGGCGGGAAGCTCACTCTCGCCGGAATCAATAAGAACGTGCGATCAATCTTCGAAATGGCACGGCTCGATCAGTTCTTCCTGATTGACCTTGGCGACAATGAACTGCTCGCGGCCGACTGAAACAAGATCTTCAGCGTCGCCGCGACATTGATGACGATGTCGAACTGCGACGCGCGCTCAGTAGTGATCGATCTTGCAGAAGCGCGACGCGATTCGTCTGACCAGAACTGAATTGCGTCGCGCAACGCCGCGCTATCGCTGGAACGATCGACAATCGAGCCGTGAACACTGTTCTCGATGATTTCGCTGAAGCCATTGTCGCGCGTTGTGATGACCGGCAATCCCGACGCAAGCGCTTCCAGACAAGCGTTTGAGAATGGATCGTAAACGCTCGGCAAAATGAAAATGTCGGCCGCGGCGTAGATTGGCCGAAGATCGGCAACTTCGCCGAGAAAACGGACCGGCTCTTCCGTAAAAAAGCGTTTTGGTTTGTAATCGCGCTCATTGCCGCGACCGGCGACAAGCAAACGAAGTTTGCGATCGCGACAGAGTTCCATCGCTTCAATTGCGAACCGCAAACCCTTGCGTTCCCAGCCGGAGCCGGCGAAGAGCAACGCGACTTCCTCGGGCTTCAATTTCAGGTCGACCCGCGATTTTTCTCGCAACGCCGGATCGGATCGAAATCGATCCAGTGGCACACCGTTACGAACGATGTCGATCTTGTCCGCGGGATAACGATAAAGATCGACAATCTCGTCCTTCACCATTCCAGAATTCGCAATGACGCGGCTGGCGCCGCCTTTTGCAAAAAGCGATTCCTCGAGCTGCAAAATGTCGCGATGCTTTCGATTGAGGCCGCGCACAAATCGCTGCAGCGGCATTTCAAATCTTCTTCGGCGATTCAGCCATGCCTGATGCACGCCGTCACCCGCGCGATAAACATCGCAGCACCAAACCCGCTCGAGACTCATCAAGACATCGCAGTCAAGTTGCGGACGAGTTGTCTTCAGCTCATCGGCAAAGCCGATCGCCGAGTTTGCCTTCAATCGCGTGATCGAACCGAACCTCCACTCGTTAGTCGGCCAATCATCGGTCGCAACGAGTTGCGCCTCGTGGCCGAGATCGACCACACCGTGCGCCAGCCTTTTTAAATAGGCTTCGGCGCCGCCACTCGGCGAATAGCCGCGACGGGCGAAAGCGATGGTGAGTTTGCCGTTCGACATTTGAGTCTTACCAATCTTGTCATTCCGAGCGAAGTCGAGGAATCTCTTATTGTTTTAGAAATATTTAGAGATGTCTCGGCTCCGCTCGACATGACAGAAGCACTAACGCCGCAAGCAGGCCGCGCAGCCCCGCAGGTTCTGCCCAAGAGTTTGCTCTACTCCATTTTCGCGCGAATCGGCGGGCCGGGGCTCGAT
>CATPAT010000057.1 GCA_955652155.1 uncultured Chthoniobacterales bacterium
CCCTGCTCGCCGACCGCTTTCTTGATGTTTGAGTAAACCGCTTCGCTGTCGAACTGCGCTTCCACGCCGGCGAGAAATTTTCGTTCCTGTTCGGGAATCCCGAGCCGCTCGAACGTGCGTTTGATGTCCTCGGGCACTTCTTCCCAAGTCCGCTTGGCCGCGTCGCCAGACGCAAGGTAGTAGCGGATTTTGTCGAAATCGATTGTCTCGAGATCTTTGCTGGCCCAATGCGTGGGCAGCGGTTTTTCCAAAAATGTTTTCAATCCGCGAAGGCGAAATTCGCGGACCCAATCCGGGTCTTCCTTCGCATCGGAGATGTAATGAATAGTTTTCTCGCTTAGACCGCTGCCGGCGTCCTTAGCGTAATCAACCTTGTAATGAAAATCGCCGATGCTCCGATTGATATCGACCGCTTTGTTTTCAGTTTTCATTGTCTATGTTCCTTCTTATCTCGTCAGCACTGGCTCGGTCGCCCCGTCGCGCGCCCAATCGTAACCGCGTTCCTCCAGTTCGAGCGCCAACTCCTTCCCGCCGCTCCGCACGATCCGGCCCTGCACCATGACGTGCACGTGGTCGGGAACGATGTAATTCAAGATACGCTGATAATGAGTAATTAAAAGTATCCCGATCTTTGAGCCGCGTAATGAATTCACGCCATGGGCCACCGTCTTAAGCGCGTCGATGTCGAGCCCGCTGTCGGTCTCGTCGAGCACTGCGTACTGCGGCTCGAGCATGGCCAGCTGCAAAATCTCGGTCCGCTTTTTTTCACCGCCCGAGAAACCTTCGTTGACGGCGCGCGACGTGAACGAGCGATCCATTCCGAGAAGTTCCATTTTTTCGTAAAGCCGCGCGTAATACTCGGTCGCTTCGAGTTCTTCGCCTTCCGGCAAACGCGCTGCTAACGCGGCCCGCAAAAAATTCGCAATCGTAACGCCCGGAACTTCACTCGGATATTGGAAGGCGAGAAAAAGCCCCTTGCGCGCGCGATCATCCGGCTCGAGGGCGAGGAGATCTTCGCCGTCCATGGTGATTTTGCCTTTGATGACCTGATAATCGGGGTGGCCGGCCATCACCTTGGCCAGCGTGCTTTTGCCCGAACCGTTCGGGCCCATAATGGCGTGCACCTCACCACGAGGCACGGCGAGACTCAGACCGCGGACGATCTGCTGGTCGCCGATGGCGACATGGAGGTTTTCGACACGAAGCTCGTTCATAAACAGGGGTTTGAACTATAAGGCGATTCGGGCCGATTGCGAACGGGATTTCATCGAACGAGGGCCAGTTGTGGCGCGTCATGTTGGCACACTTCCTTGCTATAATTTCTATTAGAAAGGCATCCCGAATGCTGCAAAAGGCAGCGTGAACGTCGAAGGCAAGTCGCCGCGCACCCCGCGCAAGTCCATTTCGAAGGAATCGGTCTCGAAAGCGACCAGTGAACTGAACAACTTGTTGCAGATTATTTCCGGCAGCAGTGCGGAGATCGGCAACTTGTGGGAAGGCAGCGAAGGCTCGGAGCAATATTTGAATATGCTGCGCTCGAGCATTGATCGTGCGGAAGCGGTCGCCGCGCAATTGGCCGAGCAGGCTGGGGGCACTGATCAAAAAGTGCTCATGCATCCCGAGCTCACATCGTTCCTGAAACCAACGAAGATCCGCGAAATGCCGCTCGCCAAGCCGACCATCCTCGTTGTCGATGATGAACAGATGGCGCTGGTTTTCTTCAAGCGACTGCTGAGCGAATCAGGTTACCAAGTCGTGACCGCGCAATCGGGATTTGAATCGCTCGATCTCTTTCGGCGGCAGGCGCAGGCATTCCAATTGGTTCTGCTCGATCTGACAATGCCTTTCATGGACGGAGAAGAAACCTTCCATCGGCTACGCGAAATTCGAGCCGATATACCAGTCGTTCTTTGCACCGGTTTCATTCGAGCCGATCGCCTCGATCGTTTGATGAAAGACGGCATTGCCGGATTTCTGCGAAAGCCGCTCGCGCCTGACCAGATTGTCGATCATATCCGGGGCGTTTTAGAAAGTTTCAAATACGCCCGACTTGGCGGAGCATTGCCGGATGGCTCATCCATCGCAGGCTGATTTGATCGAGTGAAAGCGACGGCCCGGGCCCGCGCCATTGAGCGATTCTACGAGAATCGCCTATTCGAAGGCGTTGACGTCGAGATCATCGAGCAAATCGCGCCGAGAATTGGCGTCCTGCGAAAGAAACCCGGTGAAGTAATTTTCCGCGAAGGAGAACGAGGCGATTCGCTTTATCTAGTGGGCCAGGGCTGCGTTAAAATTGCGAAGGCGGCAGACGGGGTCGAGCACGAAATCCTCGACTATGTTGATCAAGGCAATTTCTTTGGGGCGACTGCGCTCTTAGCGGGCGAGCCGCATTCAACCACTGCGACAGCGGTCGAGCCGGCACTAATCGGAGCGCTTACCGAAGACACCTTGCAGGAGATTCTTAAGCTTTCGCCGAGCCGCTTGCACATGAATTTTCTACGCGCGATTACGACACGCGTCCGCAGCGCGAACACCCATTTTATGCGCGAAACAGTGCGCGCCGAACGACTCCGTGTGGCCGGTGCACTCGCCGATGCGATGATCCATGACTTGAAAAACCCGGTTTGTATTGCGCGTTGCTGTTCCGACTTGATCGCGACCGAATCGACCGATGGGCATTTGCGCGAGCTAAGCCAAATGCTCACTGGCACGGTCAACGGCATCCTCGGAATGACCTTGGACCTGCTCGATTACGCCCGCGGTTCGGTTTCGGTCAACAAGCGACTGGTATCAATCTGGCGACTGCTCGACGAACTGAATCGCCAATCCCTCCATCTTCTCCCGAGCAAAAACATCGAGTTCGTCAAACACATCCGCTACCAGGGCAACATCGAGATCGACCTTGGAAGATTCGCCCGCGCAATCGGCAACGTGATCGAGAATGCGATGCATGCGATGCGGGGCGGCGGCTTTCTCACGGTTGCGATCGATGCCGTGGAAAGCCAGGTGGCACTGCGAATTTCCGATACCGGCGCCGGAATCGCGCCCGAGCTGATGCCGACATTGTTCGAACCTTTCGAACGTTACGGCGACTCGCATGCAAACGGTGTCGGGCTCGCAGTGGCGAAAGCGATTGTCGAGGCGCACGGCGGTAAAATTTCCGTTCGCAGCGTTGTCGGCAAAGGCACAACCGTCGACATCCGTCTGCCGAAACCAGACGGCGAATAATTGCGCGCGCAATCGAGCGCGCTACCGTTGGCAGCTTAAGTCGGCGATCACATCGCCGAACTTTGCCCTGTGGTGTAACGGTAACACAGCGCCCTTTGGAGGCGTTATTCTTGGTTCGAATCCAAGCGGGGCAGCCATTCCGAGAGATTTCGAAAGTACTTCCAGCCGCCGCAGACGTATTTACTTGCCTGGACTCGGGCTCGCGATCGGAAACGCGAACGTCGCCGAGGGTGATGCTGCCGGCGAACCAGAAGGCGAAGGCGACGATGTCGATGTTGCGGTTGGCGATGGCGAAACTGTTGGCGTCGGCGTCGGAGTTGGCGGCGGTGGGATAACATTTTCCCAATGATGCAGCGGTACCGTCGAGCCCCCGATTTCGTCGACCAATTTTTGACAGGTCGCCTGGAGCTTTTCCAAATCGGGCGGACCAAACTGCGGATCGGCTGTTCCCGGAAAAATCAGATAAGTCACTTTCAGATCGCTCACCGGACGGTTATACGG
>CATPAT010000058.1 GCA_955652155.1 uncultured Chthoniobacterales bacterium
GCGCTCTCCTGGCCGCGATGCTGGAGCGCAAAGAGACCGTAATAGGTCAGGACCGGGGCGTTCGGATGTCCGAACACGCCGAAAAGCCCGCACTCGTGCTGCGGATAAATCTCCCTGGCGTTGGGGTTCTCGGTGTTGTCCGGAGAGGTCACAAGAAATAATCCACGAAATCAGGCATGATTCAATAAGTGCTTGCGAAATTCGTGACGCTTTCCGCCGACACGCCGCAGACGACCCTCACCTGTCGCTTCGCGCCTTCCTCTCCCTGCCAGGGAGAGGATTGAGGTGAGGGTGCTGACACTCTCGTCACAAACTTGGGATCCGCTCGGCCGAGGAATCGCTTTCCACCAGGCGGCGGATCGAATTCCACCAATCGTCGTAAAGATCGGCAATCGGCCATTCGAATTTTTGATCGTTCACCTGGATGCGCAATTGGTCGCCGCCGATTTTGCCGAGTTTCTTAGATGGAACACCACGCTCACTCAAGAACGCCATCGTCTTTTCTACATTTTCCGGCCTGACCGAAATGATGATCCGCGATTGCGACTCGTTGAAGAGTGTTGTAGCCACGTCGCTGTGCGACGTTTCTTCCTGACGGCCCACAGGGCCGTGGCTACACGAAAGATCGACCTTTGCGCCGAAGCGCTGTTTAGGATTGAAACAGGATTCCGCCAGCGCAACCGCGAGTCCGCCTTCACTGCAATCGTGCGCGCTCTGCACCAAACCGGCGTGGATTAAATCGCGGACCGCATTTTGAATCTCGATTTCGTGGGCAAGGTCGACATGCGGCGGCGGTCCGATCTTTTTTCCGTGGCAAACTTTAAGAAAGCGCGAGCCGCCCAGTTCGTCACCGATTTCGCCGACGAGAATGATTTCGTCGCCGGCATCTTTGAACCACTGAGTCGTAATGTGTTCTTCCTTTTCGATCAGACCGACCATTCCGATGGTGGGGGTCGGATCGACCACCCCGGCCGGGCTCTCATTATATAAAGAGACGTTTCCGCCGGTCACCGGCGTGCCGAAGGCGCGGCAAGCTTCGGCCGCTCCTTCGACCGCTTCGCGCAGTTGCCAGAAATTCTCAGGCTTGTAGGGATTGCCAAAATTCAAATTGTCGGTCACCGCGAGCGGTTTGGCGCCGGAGCAGGTAAGATTGCGAGCGGCTTCGGCGACGGCAATCTTTGCGCCCTCGCGCGGATCGAGCGCGCAGTAGAGCGAATTGCAATCACTTGTCGCCGCTAAAATCTTCTTCGCATAACGAACGAAATAAACAGCGGCGTCCGAACCCGGCTTCACCAGCGTGCCGGTGCGCACGGTGTGATCGTACTGCCGATAAACCCAGTTCTTGGACGCGATCGTTGGATCGCGCAGCAGTTCACGAAGAGATTCGACCACGGATTTCGCTGATAATTCCTGCAACAAATCCGTTTTATCCGCGTGATCCGCGGTTGGTTTCCGGGCTTCTCTCGAATAAAGAGGTGCTTCCTCGGCGAGAGGTTTTGCCGGAATTTCCGCGGCGACGCTGCCGTTGTTACGCACGCGCATCATACCGTCGCCGGTCACCCGGCCGATTTCAGCCCATGGCACGTCCCATTTGTCGAAAATTTCGCGGACCAGGTTTTCTTTGCCGTGCTTGGCAATAATCAACATCCGCTCCTGCGATTCGCTGAGTAGAATCTCATACGGGGTCATGCCCGGCTCGCGTTTGGGAACTTTGGCGAGATCAATCTCGATTCCGGTGCCACCGCGGCTCGCCGTTTCGCAGGTCGAACAGGTCAACCCGGCCGCGCCCATGTCCTGAATTCCCGCCACCGCGTCGCCCGCGAGCAGTTCGAGGCACGCTTCCAGCAAAAGTTTCTCTTTGAATGGATCGCCCACTTGAACGGCGGGTCGATCTTCTTTCGATTGCTCGGTTAATTCGCGGGAGGCGAAGGCCGCCCCGGCCAAACCGTCACGCCCGGTTTCGGCGCCGACATAGAATACCGGGTTACCAACGCCGCGGGCAGCGCCGCGCGCGAGTTGATCGTGCCGGAGCACTCCCAGGCAGAAAACGTTTACCAATGGATTGCCTTCAAAACTTTCGTCGAAATAAATTTCGCCGCCGATGGTCGGAATGCCGATGCAATTTCCGTAATGCGCGATTCCGGAAACAACCCCGGTAAACAAGCGGCGATTGGTTGCGACATTTGGGCTGTGGCCGGTGATTGGTCCGAAGCGGAGCGAGTTCAGGCAAAATTCCGGACGCGCGCCCATGGTGAAAATATCGCGAATGATCCCGCCCACGCCGGTAGCCGCGCCCTGGAACGGCTCGATCGCGCTCGGGTGATTGTGGCTTTCCATCTTAAAGGCGATGGCCCAGCCGTCGCCGATATCGACCACGCCGGCGTTTTCTTCGCCGGCTTTCACCAGAATGTTCGTCCCGGTCGTTGGAAATTTCTTCAGCTCGCGCCGTGAATTCTTGTAGGAGCAATGCTCACTCCACATCACCGAAAAGATCCCGAGCTCGGTAAAATTCGGTTCGCGGCCGAGAATCTTTTTGATCCGCTCGAATTCTTCCGGGGTGAGACCGTGTTTCGCCACCAGCTCCGGAGTAACGATCGGATCGGTGGTCGGTTTGGCGCTGATCATCGACCACGCACGTTAACGAATGTGGACCGCGACTCAACTCATCTTCGGACCCAACTAGTGGACGGTGTGCCCGATCGCGCACGAAGTTCAGCTCGATTTCCCTCTCCTCCTCGTTCGAGGAGAGGGCAAGGGTGAGGAGTCGGATAACGCGGCTTTTTCCGCGAATTTTATCGAATACGGCCGCTCTTATCGCGGTCTAAATTTGTATAAAGAGGAGGCAGAGAAGATGAGACGTTCCATTCTAGTTCTAGTTTGCGCGGCAACTGTGCAGTTTTTCCTGGCCCAAAACGCGACCGCGTTTCCGGGCGAACGCAAGCCTTACCGGGCAGCACACTTCGCGCACAATGTGGCCTACAACATTAACTATCACGTAGTCCATCCGGTCAGACACGGCATCGCTCGTCGTTTGCCCTGAGGCGGCTCGGCAGACCAGAAAAATACTGCCAGTGCGGCTCGCACTTCGAATATTTTCCACGCGAGCTTAGTCGAAAAAACGATACAACAACGAAAGGGAACACCATGAAGAAGATGATCATTGGATTGGCTTGTGCTGCGGTTGCGCCATTTGCTTTCGCGCAGACCAGCACAACCACAACTGAACAAACAACTACTGCGCCAGCAACAACGACCACCACCAGCACGACCTACACGTCAGGCGCAGTCACAACGTATGAGCCGGACAAGACGATCGTCGTCAAGAGCGAGAGCGAGGGACCTCTCTCGTTCGCGCTCCACGCACCTGTGCGAATCGTCGATAAGGCGGGTCACGTTGTGAAACGCGCATTGACGCCGAAAGACAAGGTCCGTGTTTACTACATCGGCACGGGCGAGACCCGTGTAGTGGAACACGTCGAAGTCGAAGATTAAAAAGGTGTAGTGGCGCGTGTCCGCACGTGCATTTGCGGCTGAGACAGCCGCCTCTACAAAATTCGAAAGCCGCAGATTCCTTTTGAATCTGCGGCTTTCTGTACCAACCCTCACCTGGCGCTTTGCGACTTCCTCTCCCTGGCTAGGGAGAGGATGGAGGTGAGGGTCGAGTCTGTTATTTGCGTTTCGAGCGCAAATCGCAGAACGTTGGCGCGTGGCTTTTGATTTGAAAGAGATCGTCGCGTCGCGGCTCGGCGAGAATTACGACCTGCACGAGCGGCACCTGAACCGCACCCTGGTTGCAGCCCAGCGTGTCATCGGTTTCGACAAGGTCTATGCCCGGGCCGAGGGCGCCTATCTCTACGATATGGATAACCAGCCATATCTCGATTTCTTGAGTGGCTACAGCGTTTTCAACATCGGCCGGAACCATCCGGTGGTGAAAAAAGCGATCCGCGACGTGCTCGATCTCGATCTTCCCAACATGGTGCAGATGGATTGTTCGCTGCTGAGTGGATTGCTCGCGGAAGCGATCACGAAACGGACTCCGCCGCATCTCGACGCCGTTTTCTTTTGCAACTCCGGAACCGAAGCGATGGAAGGGGCGTTGAAATTTGCCCGCGCCGCGACCGGACGGAAGCGCGTCGTCTCACTGGCGAGCGCGTTTCATGGGCTCAGCCTGGGTTCGCTCTCGCTGATGGGCTGCGAAAGCTTTACCGAAGGCTTCGGCCCGCTGATGGAGGGATTCGACGCCCGCGTGCCGCTCGATGATCTCGACGAATTAGATCGACAATTGCTTTCGCGCGATGTGGCGGCGTTCGTGATCGAAACCGTGCAAGGCAAAGGCTGCCAAACATCCAAAACCGATTTCTTTGTTCGGGCGCAGGAGCTTTGCCGGAAGTACGGCACGCTGCTCATTTCCGATGAAGTCCAAACTGGACTTGGTCGCACCGGAAAAATGTTCGGTTTCCAACATTGGGACCTCGAGCCGGACATTATTACTTTGGCGAAGACGCTCAGCGGCGGATACGTGCCGTGCGGCGCGATCGTGACCCGGCGCGATATTTATCAAAAAACTTTTTCGCGGATGGACCGTTGCGTCGTTCACTCCACTACTTTTGGTCGCAACAATCTGGCCATGGCGTGCGGACTGGCATCGCTGGAAGTGATCGACAACGAGAAGTTAATCGAGAACTCGGCCAAGATGGGCGCGTTGCTTATGGAAAAGGTGGACGCGTTGCGGACGAAACATTCGTTCATCAAAGAGGTGCGCGGCAAAGGGTTGATGGTCGGGATCGAATTTCACGAGCCGAGCGAGTTCAAACTCAAGATGGCGTGGAAACTCCTGCACAAGATCGACAAGGTGCTGTTCGCCCAGATGGTGGTGACCCAGATGTTGAGCAAACATCGCATTCTCACTCAGGTGGCGGGTCACGCGATGGACGTGATGAAAATTCTGCCGCCGCTCATCATTGGCGAAAAAGAAGTCGAGATGTTTGTCAACGCGCTCGACGACGTTTTATCAGAATGCCGCAAATTTCCGGGCCCGATGTGGGAACTCGGAAATAATTTCGTGAAAGCGGCGCTCGGCTCGCGCAAATCCGCCGAACCACGTCCGGTCTCAGCGTAGCCAATCGACGCACGCTTGCCGTGGAGAACAAGTGGATTAGCCCGGAAAAGTCCGTAATTAAAGGCGGGATTTTCCCGTCTACTTCTCGTTAGATGGTGGCTGAGCTTGTTCTTGTTAGACGGCAGCGCAATACGGTGCCGCCTAAACCCGCAGCCTTACTGATTGCCGACAACCGTCCGCGCGGCAGGTCTGCCCAATTCGAGCCGAGTGCTCACTTTCTCCAAGCCCGTGGTAAGCGCTTCAATTTGCTTTTGCTCCCGTGCGATAGTCGCTCCTTGTTTCGCCGCGGTGGACTTTAACTGCGCAATAGTTGCTTCTTGTTCCTGCACCGTGTGGTGTTCTTTAAGAAACTCATTAAGCAACATGGCGTTCACGGCCTCGTAGCGCACAGTGTATGGCTTCCCATCAGCGTCGCGAACCACCAAATCGGGATTGACCTTTTCCACTTGCTCGGCCACGAGGCCGAACTGCGGGGTGCAGTCGGGATCAAGTTTTTTGTTGTAATGGAAGGTCACCGGTTTGAGCGCGAGAATTGCTTCGCTCGCCTTATCCATCGGCTTGATCGCGTCCTTGAAACGTTCCGAGGAGCCGACGGTACCGAGGTGACCGTCGGAATCCACTTTCACCACTAAGCCGTTTGCAATGTTTGTCTGATAAATGCCGGCAAAATATGCGTTTGTCTGGGCCCCTTCCGTGCCGATGCGGATGGTGTTAGCCTCGGCTGCAACACCAACGTTGCCGATATCGATATTTTGGTCACCCGTGGTGAGATTGGCGCCGGCGAAATTGCCCAAAGCGATGTTGCCGCCGCCGCTTGTGTTATTCACAAGCGCATCATAACCATCGGCCGTGTTGCTGCTGCCGGTGGTGTTGGAAAAGAGCGCAAAATAACCGCTGGCCGTGTTGAAGCTGGCGGTTGTGTTGGCAAAAAGCGCGAAACTACCGGTAGCCGTGCTCCGGATGCCGGTGGTGTTGGAAAAGAGCGCGTCATGACCGGTGCCCGTGTTGTTGGTGCCGATTGTGTTGTTAACGAGCGCAGCACGACCAGTAGCCGTATTGCGTTCACCGGTTGTGTCGCTCTCAAGCGCAGCGAAACCAGTGGCCGTGTTTCTATTGCCGGTTGTATCGCTCATCAGCGCTTGAGAACCGGTGGCCGTGTTAGAGTCACCCGTCGTGTTGCTTAAGAGGGCATCAAAACCTATTGCCGTGTTGTCCGGGCCGGTTGTCACGCTGAACAGGGCATCAGTGCCCTCAGCGGTGTTGTTGTTGGGGTAGCCTCCGTCCGGAGGTGGCAATACCGCTTGCGCCGCCTGCGAAAGCGTGAACCAAGCGATGGCGAGCGGAATTAGAAGTAAACCATATCGCAAAGACGACCGGCTAATCGAATCTGTTGGGAGTGGAGTTGTAGTTTTTAGTCTGAATAAGTTCATAGGTTCCTTTTCTGTTATACAAAGGAAAGCCACGAACCCGACGAAAAGGGCTCATCAATCTGCAAACTGGACGGGTTATCGGCGTCAGATTACAATCGCGGTTATGGCAGGCGAGTCCGTGCAGGTCGAACACGCGGCTGCGCCCGTTGCGAATCCGAAATTAACCGATGGTTCAGATAGCGGCGAATTGTCGGCGGCAACGTACGAAAAACTACGCCGTCTGGCCGCGGACTACTTGAGGAGCGAGCGTCCGAATCACACCTTGCAAGCAACAGCCTTGCTGCATGAGGCGTTCTTGCGCGTGCTCAAACAGCCAGACCATGCCTGGCGCGATGAGGCGCATGTTATTGCATTTGCTGCGCGAGCGATGCGACGCATTTTGATCAGCTATGGTGTCGCACGGACGCGCTACAAAAGAGGTGGGCCATCAGTAGTCCGATTGCCGTTGGATGAAGCTCTTGATTTTTGCGCCGAACGCGACCTTAACATCGTGGCAGTGGACGAGGCCCTTGAGGAACTTGAATTGAAGGATCCACGGCAAGGACAAATTGTTGAGCTGCGATTTTTCGCTGGTCTCACCCTCGATGAGATCGCGGACACTCTCAAAATATCGCGCGCGACAGTGAAGCGGGATTGGGCCACTGCCAAATTGTGGCTACGGAGCGAATTATCCGACTGATTTGGGCTTGCGAATAGCATGAACCGGAAAGCTGAATCAACTACAGTCCGAATTAAGGCGAACCCGGAACGCTGGCAGCGCCTCAAGAATATCCTGGCGGATGCGTTGGAGCAGACCTCATTTGAACAGCGCAAAGCCTTGCTCAGACAATCATGCGACGATGACACAGAACTATTTCGCGAGGCCGAAAAACTCCTATCTCACGATACAACGGCGTTTGAGGAATTCGCAGAGTTCGCAGCGATGCGCCTCAGGCAGGACGAGGGTGACCGGATTGGGCAGCGAATCGGCGCTTACGCCATTGTCAGACAACTCGGGCGTGGAGGCATGGGAGCGGTCTATCTAGCCGAGCGCGCCGATGGACAATTTGAGAAGCAAGTTGCTATCAAAGTACTGAAACGGGGTACGGATACCGATGAAGTGCTGCACCGTTTTCGAGTCGAGCGGCAAATCCTCGCCAATCTTGACCATCCAAACATCACGCGGCTTCTAGACGCCGGCATTACGAATGACGCCTTGCCGTACTTCGTGATGGAGTTCATTGAAGGCAGAGCGATCACACACTTTGTTCAACAAGAGAACGTCGATCTGCGAAGCCGACTTAAGCTTTTTCTCAAAGTCTGTTCTGCGGTGGCGTTCGCCCACAGAAACCAGATTATTCACCGAGATATCAAGCCTACGAATGTGCTGGTGAAACGTGATGGTGAACCAAAGTTGCTCGACTTCGGGATCGCCAAATTACTCAACATGACCACCAAGGACGGTGATATCACGGTGGCGGCCGAACGCAGGCTTACGCCCTTGTACGCATCACCAGAACAGAACGCGGGGCAATCAGCCACCATCGCAAGCGACGTGTACTCGCTCGGTGCACTTCTCTACGAACTACTGACAGCGCAGCCCCCGCGTCGCAATTCAGACAGCACTCGTTCGCAGGACGTCGAGCCTAAGCATTTAATCGCACCACCGCTGCCCAGCCAAGTTGTGACTGATCCGAAAACAAAACAACAGTTACAGGGTCAGCTTGATCAAATTGTCGCAAGGGCGATGCGGTGCGATCCGGCGCAGCGATACTCCTCCGCTGCCGACTTCTCCGAGGATATTGAACGATATCTCAACGGGGCTGCGCCTCGCTCCGGTCATTTCTCGACAGCTACCACTGCTGGGGAGAGGGGGTTCAGAAACTTAAATCTCACAGCCAGTTCGCGTCGTCGTTGGTACATCGCCGGTGCAGCTGTCGCCATAATTGTAATCGCCGCTGTAGTTGTGCTGCCGCGACTGAGCGTTAGCCGGCTTGAAAAAGACGGAACCGGAAACGCGACTCCTGCGACTTCGCCGGCAAACGTGACAGATGCCGTCCGCTCGATCGCGGTATTGCCATTTGAGCCCCTTGGTCGGGACATGAATGATGAATTGTTGGGACTAGGCATGGCGGACGCGGTAATCGGCAGGATAAGCTACCTAAAGCAACTCGTCGTTTTACCGACCAACGCGGTATCAAAATACAGGGGCTCCGCGAATGATCCGCTTGCGGCGGGCCGCGCCTTAGGAGTGGATGCGATTTTAAGTGGAACCGTCCAACGCTCCGGCAATCAGATCCGCGCCACTGTGCAACTTATCAACGTACGCAATGGCCGCACTGTTTGGTCCGAGAAGTTCGACCAGACGTTCACCGACATCTTTGGTATTCAGGACTCGATTTCCGACAGTGTAGCCCGATCGCTTGCACTTAACCTGACTGCTGACGAGCAGAAGCAATTAAGAAAACATTATACCACCAACTCCGCCGCGTATGACTCGTATCTCATGGGGCTTTATTTCTGGGCTCAGCGATCGAAGGATGGGCTTGAAAAGGCGATCAACTATTTTCAGCAAGCAGTCGAGAAGGATTCGAATTTTGCCCTTGCCTATGCCCTAATTGCAGACTGTTACTATCTGCAGGTCTTTTACAGGTACAACCCTGCACCAGAAACCATTGCAAATGCGAACGCGGCAGCCGAACGCGCCCTGCTCCTCGATGACTCTATCGCAGAAGGTTATGTCGCCAGGGCGATGGTTCAGTCATTGCAGAAGAAGGGTCGCCTAACCATGGAGTCACTTCGCCGCGCACTGGAATTGAACCCGAATCTGGCCATCGCGCATCTGCGCTATGCTTGGTGCTTGTCTGCCTTTGGACGGCTAAATGATTCTCTCCGGGAAATGAAGCGAGCCCAGGAGCTCGACCCGCTCTCGCCTACGAACAACGCAGCTCTGGGAATGATACTCGTTTATGCTCGGCAGTTTCCGGCCTCTCTCGATTACTGTTACAAGGCGGCGGAGTTAGCCCCCAACGAGGCTGTTGTCCAGGAGAACCTAGCTATCGCATATGCCTTAAACGGCATGTATCAACAAGCGATCGAGCATTATCAAAGGGTAGGTGAACTCAATCCGGAGAAGAAAGGTGATGCTCTCGCCTTGGTTGCAACCGTGCTGGTCTCGGCGGGCCGTAAGCCAGAAGCGGATTCAATGATGTCAGAAATTCTGGATCTAGCGACGGCAGGCAAAGCTGATCCTTACAACATTGCCATGTTATATGCGGCGCGTGGTGAGAAGAAATCTGCCTTTGAATGGTTGGCCAAAGCGTTGGAGACGACTCCGATGATAGACCCTCTTATTAGGTATGATCCTCAATTAGACGCGCTGCGCTCGGACAGCAGGTTTGCAGCGTTGCTACGGCAGCACAACCGAGCTTCGCTTCTCGACACTCCTTAAGGAAGGCACAGGTTCTGCAAGCGAAGGATAGTGCACCTCCATCGTGGCGTGTCGCCAACTCCGAAAGCTTTCGCGAGCAGGCTGGCCCCTTGGCGAGGCAATTTCAGCGCGCTTGCCACGACACCTGGATTTCATTCAGGTGCCCGGCTTACGCTCCCGCTAGCGCATCTATTTTGTTCCGTGCCTTCGGTTTGCCGCAGAGCGGCGTGATTTCCCTAGTGCGATTCGCGTCTTCGCCATCACGCACTCCCGCCGTATTGTTGTTCAACGCTACCCGTGGCTTATCTCTTTCTCGTTAGGCCTGCCATGCATCTCTACGAAAAACGCGTCTCGCGGTCGACACTGTTACGCGCGCGTAGAGATTGTCGGAAAACTCGACAATCGATCTCGGCGACTAGTAGCGGCCTCCCATCGTCGTGAGAAGCTGTCGGCTGATTGCTCCATCGATCGGCAAACCGTGGTTGCGTTCGTACGCGCGGATTGCGTAACGCGTTCGTGGGCCCATGACTCCATCGATTGCGCCGTGGTAGTAACCTGCGTGCGCCAGCCGGCGCTGCACTTGAATGACGATCGAGACGCCAACTCCATAGCCGTCCTGATAGGGCGCATAGTAGCCGTAGCTATATGGGTAGTAATACGGATACGGGTAAAAGAACGGGAATCCGAAGTCGAAAAAGACGAAATCGTTGAAACGACGGAAGCGTCGATCGTCGAAATCGTGATCGCCATCATTGAAACGGCGGAAGCGACGAAACCGATCATCCCGATCGAAGTCGCCGTTGTTGAAACGCCGGAAACGACCGTCGTTAAAACGATGGAAGCCGGAGGTGGAGTTTGTCATCATCGGTGCGCGCGCAGGGTGCACCCGGTGCATCGGAGCGGTCTGCATAGTCCGCTGCGCTGCCGTCGCAGTCGAGACGGCGAAAACGCACGGTACGACGCAACTGAGGAGAATGAATTTTTTCGAGTTCATAATTCTTGTGGGTTTCTCAAAAATTAAACCGGGCCAGGATTCGAAAGTATCGCCCGTGCCGCATCGGACAGGTAACGCGGTTGTTACTTTTGCGACCCGTTGGAATACGTCGGTGGCTGAGCTGATTCTCGTTAAATCGCGCTAAGGTGTAAGTCTGGCGCGTCTGCATAAATCGAGCTGCGCAGATTCAACGCGCAATCGTGGGCAGGGTTTATCGGATGGCGCCCGACGATCGGGGTGCGATCGAAATTCCTACTCAAATGGAGTGAATGCGACGCCCTAAACGGTCGTCATATTTATTTCAGGCTTTCGCTTTTAGGGACCAATCGGTCGGCGAAGGCAAGGAAAACTGAAATGGAAAGGGTAAACCCATGAAGGTAGGAAACTCAGCTATCCTGGCGATTGTTGGGGCCGCTTGCTTTTCGCTGTCTGCATACGTGATGGGGGCAGGGCATAGCAGCGGCGCAATGCACATGAGCGGCGCAATGCACATGAATCAGTCTGGCCACCAGACGGGCACAGCGCTGGCAAGCACAAAAGTCAAGACGAGCCCAACTCCGCCGGGCCATCACTTCGGCTGGCAAAAGGGCAGGCATAACCCGCACCGGTCGCCGACTCCATAGTCGATAGTCTGGAAAATCAAAGCCACGCAGCCCCGAGACTTTTTCGGGGCTGTTTTGTTTTAACGACCAAGATGGGCATTCGAATCGCTTTGGCCGGCTGAGCTTGAGACGAAGTCGGATTTGCTGCCCAATACGCTGGATATCCGTCGAAATTGTCGGCATACTCACATGTTAGGTCTCGCTCGCGTTCACTATGAGCAATATTGTTTCGCCTGAACAAATCAAACTCGTTGGCGACGCTGACCTTCCTGCGCACACATCTCTTCTCGATTTCTGGCGCTGGGGCTTCTCCGATCAGTGCGATGACGACCTCAAGGGTTACTTCGCTGAATGGATGGTTGGTACTCTTCTCGGCTTACCGATGAACACTTCCAGACGGATTTCTTGGGCCGACAGTGATCTCATCACACCGGGTGGAACACGCATCGAAATTAAAGCATCCGCTTACTGGCAATCGTGGAAGCTTCTCAACGAAGACGGGAGCCGCAAATCCATGCCTCCCGCCGTCACCGCAGATCCGGCTTTCATTCGCTTTGGCGGATTGCAGGCGCGGACGGCGATTACACCGGCACCAGAAGGCGACTCGCGACGCTTTAAGTCTGATATCTACGTCTTCTGTATGCACAGCCAGACTGATCCTTCGGCGTGGGACGCCTGGACTCTTGCGCACTGGGAGTTTTACGTTATGACCCGCGAGGAGCTGGCTGAGCGTCGCACAGGTGGCTCTATTTCGCTCGCCGGGCTACGTGCGTTCCGTTCCGCTATGACAGCACGAGAGTTCCAAACCTTTATGCGACGTCTTTTGACAAATCACCGCAAGACCTAACCAGGCGATGCAGCGAACCGCGCCCCGCTCCGATGCGTAGCTTTCGTGTAGTTAGTTCGTTCTGCTTGCGGCCACACGCGCTCCCGGGCGCGGTCGCTGATCTTGTGTCTCGTTAGGCGAGTGAGAGAGAGTCCAAAGAGCAGCAAATAACCAAAAACCATCAAACAGAACAAATGAACACAACGACACGCGAAAGCAGAAAAGGCATCGTGAGCGCCGCACCGCTGCTGACATTTACGTTTGCTATCTTCCTGGCCGCCCTGCCCGCAGCATCTATTGCGGCCGATCCAGAGACCAAGGAGCACAAGCCGGTTATCGTGCAGCCCTCGGAGTTGCAATGGTCAGACAGTCCGGCTTTGCCGGCAGGAGTGAAGGTAAGCATTCTGTATGGCGACATAAAGAAAGCCGAACCCATCGGATTCCGAGTCAAGCTTCCCGCCGGAGGTATGATCGCACCCCACACGCACCCCGTGGATGAAAGGGTGACGGTTATTTCTGGGGCGTTCGCGATGGGCGAGGGCGAAAAATTTGACAAGGCTGCGCTCAAAGATATGCCCGCTGGCACCGTGGCAATCTTCCCGCGAGGCTGTGCGATGTTTGGCTTCGCGCGGGAGGAGACGATCATCCAAGTGAACGCCGAAGGCCCGTGGGCGATCAACTATATCAACCCCGCCGACGATCCCCGGAAGAAGTGAGCGCGAGAAAAGTCGCCTAACCAATCGATGCAGCCAACCGCTGGCCGCTTCGCGGCAAGGTTGAAGGATGAATTATGAAGGATGAAGTAAAAGCCTGCTCGCCGCTGCCAACGGTGGCTCAGCTTTGTCTCGTTAGGCCGATGAGGCGACTCGTGGATTCTTCGTTCACTTGAACTAACTTACGCAACAGCCAAGGAGCAAATCGTGACCGATCCCAAGTACGCGGCATTCACGGCGCTCGACCCGTTCTTCGACATCGTCCAGCAGGGTTTTGCTGGTCTGGTCGACGGGGACCACTATTTCGACACCATCGCCGACGACGCGGGGTTCGAATTTCGATATCATTTCCCCGGATGGCCCCAGAC
>CATPAT010000059.1 GCA_955652155.1 uncultured Chthoniobacterales bacterium
CCGTTCGTGAAGGCGGACGCGACCAAGTTCAGCGAGACCGGTTACGTTGGCGGCGATGTGGAAGATTTGGTGCGCGAACTGGTGCACAAAGCCAACGGCGACCTGAACCTGGCGCAATTCGGGATCATTTACATCGACCAGATCGACAAGATAGCGTCCGCCGGAAAATTGA
This sequence comes from uncultured Chthoniobacterales bacterium, assembly GCA_955652155.1. Taxonomy (GTDB): domain Bacteria; phylum Verrucomicrobiota; class Verrucomicrobiia; order Chthoniobacterales; family UBA10450; genus AV40. The sequence goes on from CATPAT010000059.1 coordinate 173, forward strand.
TCGGACGCGATGTGAGCGGCCGCGGTGTTCAGACAACGTTGCTCAAGTTGATGGAAGAAACGGAAGTGCCGGTGCGGAGCATGAACGATTTGCAGGCGCAATTACAGGCCGCGTTTGAGTTTCAACGCAAAGGCAAAGCAAAACGGGAGACGATCAACACTCGTCACATTCTGTTCGTGGTCAGCGGCGCGTTTGAAAAATTGAAGGAGCAAGTGGCCCGCCGGGTGCGTCAGGGACAGATCGGTTTCCGGGCCGATCCGGTGCAGGTCATGGACAACGAATTGTTTCAGCACGTGACTACGAAAGATTTCGTCGAGTACGGGTTCGAGCCGGAATTCATCGGACGTTTGCCGGTGCGCGTCGTCTGTCTCGATCTCGACGCAGACGATCTTTTCAAGATCATGAAATTTTCGGAAGGCAGTTTGCTGCGCCAATACGAGCGCGCTTTCCGCGCTTACGGGATCGACATCAGTTTCGATGACGAAGCATTGCGCTTAATTGCCGAAGCCGCCGCCGCGGAGAGAACTGGCGCACGCGGGCTGCTTACCGTGTTCGAAAAGCTTTTCCGCGATTACAAGTATCATCTGGCGGGCTCGGGTTTGAGTCAGCTGCGGGTTACGGCCGAGCTGGTGCGCGAACCAAAACGGGTCCTCGATCGTCTGATGGCCGAGGGCGAGAAACATGAAGCTAAAATGCTGGAGGCCGCGGCCCGCCAGTTTGCGGAGGCCTTCGGCAAAGAACACGGCCTTGAAATTGTTTTTGACGATTCCGCCTTGCGGCGTTTGGTGGAACGCGCCCAAAGCGAGCGGATGAATATGAATGATCTCTGTGCCCATCTGTTCAAAGATTACCAATTTGGGCTGAGCTTGGTGAAAAAGAACACCGGCCGGACACAATTTGTCCTCGGGGCCGAGGCAGTCGACACGCCGGACAGATGTTTGAGCGAGCTGGTGGTACAGTCGTATTACCCGATCGCCGGAGGCCCGGTGAAGGAGGATTCGGCTTCAGCCACTTCGAAAGCCTGATTTCCTTTCATGAAACGCCCGCTTCTAGTCACTTTGATCATCGGAATCTTTGTCGTGGTCGTGGTCAGCGCGATGCATCTCAGCCCGCAATTGGTCCGGTTTGAAGATCGGGTCGCGGACTATATTTCTCCCTACAACGCTGCTACGCACGTCGTGCCGAAGCAATGGCAATACGTGTTCATGTCGATCTTATCTTTCGGCGTTGCGGCGTTGACGGTCACAAGTTTGCGCCGCGGCCGGATAGGTTTGCTCGCAATCGGATTGCTGGTCGAGCTGGTCGCGGTTTCGTGGATTTGCTCGCTCTACCGGGTCTTCTTTCAACCGTTACCGTCCATGTTCGCGGTCGCAATCGCATTTATCGTGGCCGATCGCTATACCGCGATCTCGCAACGCGGTCGGGCCGTGACCGCACGCGCATTTTTCAGCGATCGATTGTCGAAAGACCAGTTCCAGCGTGTGATCAACGGCGACATTGCCTTTGATCCGGAAGCGAAGACTTACGAAACGACGGTGGTTGTTTGCGACGTCGCGAACAAATACGATCTGGCGGAAGATTTTGAGCCGCCGGTGTTCGGCAAAATCACGGAAGAGTTTATCCGCCGGGCAACCGACGCTTTCATGCAAGCGGGTGCTTACATTCAAACCGCTGATGCCGAGGGCGTGGTCGCGCTGTTTGGTTTTCCGGAAATAGATGCGCACCATGGCGATAAAGCTGTGCGCGTGGCGCTGAACGTGGTCGAACAATTCCGCCAATCCCAACTGGCCAATGGCGAAGCGAAATGCGACGTGCACCTCGGGGTGAGCTCGGGCACGATGGTGGTCGCGCCGCTCCAGAATGGCGAGCGGGCTGGATTGATCACGAGCGGTGAACCGGTTGAATTGGCGCGGCGGTTTTGTGTGGCAAACCGCTTTTATGGTTCGCGGGTCTTGATCGGACCGCGCACTTTTGAGCTGGCGAGCAGATACGTGGTCGCGCGTCCAATTGACTTTCTCAGCGGGGTGAATTCGCGCGAGCGACACGAAATTTACGAACCGCTCTGGCCGGCGGCGGAAGCCAAGCCGGAACAATTGGCGCGTCGCGATTGTTTCTGGAACGGCGTCGTGTTTTACCGCGAGAAGCGATGGGCCGAGGCGTATTCGGAATTTCAAAAGGCGCGCGGACCGAACGAGGAAGAAGACGCGCCGCTACAGTTGTATCTCCGCCGCCTCGAGCCGCTGGCGCTGAATCTGGTCGAAGTGCCGATGAGGCAGGCGTAAGCCGAACGCGGGTCCGAGCCGGACTGGCGGTATGAGAAAAACGGAATATCCACCCGCGCTGCGCGATTTGGTCGCGCAACTTCGGCAAATGCCCGGGGTCGGTCCGCGCTCGGCCGAACGGATTGCTCTCTGGATTGTGCAAGCGCGTGGCGATCAGCCCGAACAAATTGCCCGCGCGATTTCCGAAACGCGGCGCGGAATTCACCCGTGCATACTTTGCGGCTATTTTACCCCTAACGAACTCTGCGATATCTGCTCCGATTCTTCGCGCGCGACGGAGTTACTGTGCGTGGTCGAGCAACCGACCGATATTTTGCCCCTCGAAAAAACCGGCGTTTTTCGCGGACGCTATCATTCGTTAGGCGGACGCATCTCGCCGTTGGATCATATCGGTCCGGAAGATTTGCGGATCAAAGAGCTGCTCGAGCGGGTCGAGAAAGAGACATTTAGCGAAATCATTTTCGCACTCGCCGTCGATGTCGAAGGCGAAGCGACGACGAATTACCTTGTCGATCTTCTAAAAGACAAATCACTCACGCTCACGCGTATTGCGCGCGGCCTTCCCGCGGGCGTGGGGTTGGAATCGGCCGACGAATTAACACTGCAGCAAGCGCTCTCCGGCCGAACAAAGCTGTAGGCGCTTTGCCCCCGCCTTCGTCAGATTACGGCTGGCGACCTGCGAAGCGCCATGTCGCCCAACCGCCGGCTTCTTGGAAATTTCTTCGGCGGTTTCCGTTTCAAGCATCAACTATTGAATCGCAGGCGCGTATCTATTTGAGCGCCACAAGGACGCCGAGTAAACGTGACTACGAATCGGCGGCGGTCATGGCGAATTTTTACTGCCAGTCCGGCTCGGACCGTTAGGCCGTTTCCAGCCAGGCGCGCAAAACTTCGGCAACGCTCCAGGCTTGTGCGATGCAACCACCAGCCATGTGTGGCTCGCTCGCGTCAAACACTTCGCTGATCGTCCCGACGCCGTTATCGCTTAAATGCACCGGAAAAGTTTCGAGAAATTTACGGCCCGCAGCCCGGTCGTGCGGATGAACTTTCAACCAGGCTTCGATGAATGGACCGATCAGCCAGGCCCACACCGTGCCTTGATGGTACGCGCCATCGCGCGAGCGTAGATCGCCGCCGTAAATTGGTTTGTAATTTGGATCGTCGGGCGAGAGCGTGCGCAGACCGACCGGTGTGACCATTTTTTTTTCTACGACTTCGAGGACCGAACGCCAATGTTTTGGATCGAGCGCCGGATGATCGAGCGAGATGGCGAACAATTGATTCGGCCGGCACGAGGAATCGTTGCTTGAACTGCCGTCAACATCGACAACGTCGTAAAGATAGCCGCCCGTTTCGAACCAAAAGCGATTATTGAACGAAACGCGCGCGCGTTCGGCGTGCTCGTCGTATCGTTGCGCGGAAGGGTCGTCGCCATGTTCGCGCAACCAATTGGCCAGTAACCGGAGGGCATTGTACCAAAGCGCATTGATCTCCACTGCTTTTCCGCGGCGGGGAGTCACCACCCAATCCCCATTCTTGGCATCCATCCACGTGAGCTGGTACCCCTCCTCGCCTTGCACGAGCAAGCCGTCGTTTGGATCGACATGAATGTTGAAGCGGGTGCCGCGCAAATGATGTTCGGCGATGTCGATCAAGATAGGCAGAAGAAGTTGTAGCGTGGTGTGATCGGAAGTGCGCTCAAGATAACGGCCGAGAGCGTGAAAGAACCAAAGTGTTGCGTCCGCGGTATTATATCGGCCTTCCTTGGCGCCGTCGGGAAACATGTTCGGGATCAAACCGTCGCGGACGTAATGCGCGAAGGTGCGCAGGATGTAACCGGCCTCGAGCAATCGACCCGTGATTAAGGTCAGGCCTTCCAGACTGATCATCGTGTCGCGTCCCCAATCCGTGAACCAGTGATATCCGGCGATCACGGTGCGGACTTCATCGCCCGCGGCGTGCGCGCGTGCGGCTTCTTCAAATCGCCCGGCCGGCGTAATGACAAATTGGTCCACGGCAAAAACCAGCTCCGCCGGAAAACTTTGGCGCGCTTTCGGAATTGCACCATGCAGCAATCGGGCGCGACGCTCGCGTTCGGCCGCGAGAACGTCCTCGGGCCCTAAGACGCTGATGATGTCCCACGACTCGGTTGAGCCAACCAATGTCGCCGTGCTTCGCTCGGTCAGATTGACACGAAAGTATCCCGGGCTCCAAAGCTCGCCTTCGTAGGAGTAACCACGTTGCTGCTCAATGCGATAAACAACTTGAGGAATTTTCGCGGGAGCAATCGTGAAGGCGGCTTCCCGGCCATGCAATTGCATCCGCAGCGGTGGCAGCTTTCGGCGCGCCGCGGTGATCTCGTAACGACCATCAACGGCCGTAAGTTTGTAAGGCCCGCCCAAGTCCGAATCTACCGGCGCTTCATGATGTCGAAAATGAAAAGCAGGACGTAATTCGAGTCGCGGCGGCGTTCCTTTCGAGATCACCTGGTAGCTCACATGAACTGTGTTCTGCAAATGAGGCAGCAACACCCGCTTCTCGACCACGACTTCGCGGACATGATAAGTCCAGACGGGAAGTCCATCCTCGAGGCGGAACTCAGTTAAGTAGTCAGCGCTTTTTAGATCAAGCTGTCCGCCGGCGCGCTCTTCCGCTCCGAGAGAAACCACATCATCGTTACCGAAGCGAAGAAATTCCGATACGTGACTCCACATCACGATGCGACCGAGCGGTCCCGGCAAGGCGGCAATGAGCAATCCATGATAACGACGTGTAACGGCGCCGGAAACTGTGCCTGAGGCATAACCGCCAAGTCCGTTGGTCACGAGCCATTCACGAGTAAGCAAGAGCTCGCGCGACATTTGTGCGCCGTCCCACGGCATCGAACGGATGACGGGCCTGATTGTTTCGAATTGCTTATTCATCGATACGTGGTGCCGATGGGAAAATGGATCAGCCCCATTTTCTTCGCTTCGGCTGCTTCCTCGGCTCTTTCTCGGGC
>CATPAT010000060.1 GCA_955652155.1 uncultured Chthoniobacterales bacterium
GATGAATGTGATGGAGCGAGCGAGTGAAAAGGATTGCGTCAAAATTGCCATCGTCAAAATCAGGCCAGGTAGCAATGCGCGCATCCACGCCGAGCCGCCTCGCGGCAGCGACGAAATCGCGATCGCTATCGATGGCGATGACAGAACACCCATCCTCCGACAAGCGGGACGCTAATTCGCCCGCTCCACAACCGACCTCTAGGATGCGCTGGCAGCGTCGCGGGAGAAAACGCCGAATGAAGTCATAGGTAAAGCGAGTCTCGAATCGCATCGTCGCTCGTCCTGAACTCGTCCCTTGCGCTTCCGCGCTCAAGATTTATTTGTCTAGTCTTCCGTGTCCACATCCTCTCCCAATCTACTGGTCACCGGTGGCGCCGGCTTCATCGGCTCCAACCTCACGCTCGCGTTGCAGGAAAAATTTCCCGAAGCGCGCCTCACGGTGATCGATGATTTTCGCTCCGGCGATTTTAAAAATCTGCGCGGCTATCGCGGCGATTTCGTCGCGCAGAATCTCGCCACCCTGGATTGGCGCGAACAATTCGGTAACGAAAAGTTCGATGCTATTTTTCACCTCGCGTCGATCACCGACACGACGTTGCATGACCAATTCGTGCAGGTGCACGACAACGTCGAGAGTTTTCGGCGGCTCTTGAATTTCGCGCGGCCAAGCACGACTCGAATCGTTTACGCGTCATCGGCGTCGACCTATGGCCCGGCCAGCGCGGCCAGCGTTGAATCAAACGGCGCCGCGCCGGCAAACATCTATGCATTTTCCAAAACGATCATGGACAACGTTGCGATGCGCGAAGCGCAGGAGAATCCATCTTGGACTATTATCGGGTTGCGCTATTTCAACGTTTACGGTCCGCGGGAGGCGCACAAAGGCGTTCCGGCGAGCATGGTTTATCATCTCGCCCAGCAGATGAAGGCCGGGCAGCGACCGCGCATCTTTAAGCACGGCGATCAAAAGCGCGATTTCGTTTATGTGAAGGACGTGGTGGAAGGAAGCATACTCGCGCTCGAAGCGAACCAGAGTGGAATTTACAATCTCGGCTCCGGACAGGCGCGCTCGTTCAATGAGCTCGTCGATGTGCTCAACAAATGTCTCGGCACGAGATTTCAGCCCGACTACATTGAAAACCCGCACGCGCATTACCAGAACTTCACCGAAGCGGGCCTGGACAAAGTGCGGAGCGCGCTGGGTTATCAGCCGGCGTTCTCACTCGAACGCGGCGTGGCGGATTATGTTCAGTGGCTGTACGGAGACTAGACTTCGAGGGTCGGTCAGATCATCACTCCAGAGAATTCGCCAGATCCAGGATTGCCTCCTCAGACATTTGGAATTCATGCCAATCGGCGTCGATTTTGGCGCCGAGTCGCCCGTAAAATTTAATACCGCGCTCGTTCCATTTTGCTACCCACCATTTGATCATGCCGCAGCCAGCCTGTTGTGCCTCTTTGGCGACCGCTTTCATCAACAACTCGCCGACGCCTTTACCGCGGTGAGCTTCGGCGACGTAGAGCTCTTTAATAATGATGTTCGGCTTGGCTCGATAGGTGAACGCAACAAAGTAGTAAAGAAGGAACCCAGCCAAGTCACCGTGTTCTTGGGCGACGAAACAGTAAAAATCTGGAGGCGAACGACGGAATCCTTGTATCCGCAATGTCTCCTCGGTCACGGCGAAGTTGTCGGAATATCTTTCAAATTCAGCCAACCCGCGCATGAGCGGAAGCAGTTTGGGAACATCTTCCTCGACTGCTTTCCGGATCTCCATCTCGACCTTGCTGTCTAGCACAACGGCCAAATTAGCCTTCCCAGAAAAATTTCGTTGGCCGCTTGATTTCCGGCGGAAGACTTTTGTGCACCGGACAATTGAGCGCCGTTCGCTCCAGCACTTCGCGGTGCGGCGAAGTTGGCGGAAGTGGAATGTGAACTTCTGAGGGAAGCGCAACGATCCGGCGTGGCACGTCCTTCGACATTTCCTTTTTCACATTCACGGTCATTCCTTTCAGATTCACCCCAAGCTCGTCGGCTTTGATTCCCATGGTCGTGCTGATGCAGGTCCCGAGCGCGGTCGCGACCAAGTCGGTCGGCGAAAATGCTTCGCCTTTGCCTTTGTTGTCCGTGGGCGCGTCCGTCGCCAGCTTCGCATGCGAAGGGCCATGGGTCGCATCGCAATGAAGATCGCCAGTGTATTTGATCGAGATGTTGACCATAGAAGTTCGGCCACAGATTAACATCCGCCTCCGCAAAAGCTACGGCGCGACAGGCAGATTTGCGCGGACTCAGACACCACCGCAAAAACCCCTCACCTTTTATCCTCTCCCCCGCGCGAAGCGAGAGGGCTAGGTGAGGAGTCGATTCCTCTGTGTTCATCTGGGCATATCTGTGGCGATTGGCGTTTCCTGAATCTTATCGGCGTGCTGCGCAAACTCTTCCCGAAAAACCCGCGTAAGGTCGGCATCGTGCAGGATGATCATGTCGGTGTCGTGTTTTTTGTGGTCGTCGTTCTGCCAGCCTTCGTTCCACCAGCAAAAACCGGCAATCGCGGGCCAGCGATTTGAAAAGAGATCTTCGAGCGCGGTTCGCGTCCAGCGCACGACGTCCACATGCCGATTGTGCAAATCGCATCCGAATTCGGCGATGATGAACGGTTTTCCCGGAGCGAGTTTGGTCAGGCGCGAATATGCTTCGCCCATTTTGAATGCGAAACTCTCGGTCCCATCCCGCGTCAACGGCGTGGTTGGCCCGTAAGCGCTGAGCGCAACCCAGTCGCAATAATTTTCGCCCGCGAAATAACTCTCGAACGCGTTCCATTTTCGCTCTGGCTCGTCATACCAGTTTACGTGCCAGACCCAGGTCAGATTGTCCGCACCTTCCGCACGCATGAGATCGACAATGTGCCGATAAGCCGCGATGTAGCGCTTCGGTCCTTCGATTGCGCCGCCATTCCATTGTCCGTTCCAACTAAACCAGTTCCCGTTCGGTTCGGTTCCCCACTCAATTAGAATCGGCGAGCCAAATGCTTTGGCGTCGCGCGCCCACGCGCGAAGATCGACATTGAACTCACCGGCAATGATTTTTTGGAGCGAAAATGTTTTCTCGCCATGACGTTGATCGACATCAGAGCGCAGCATCAACCGAACGTACGGAATCTTGCCAAGATCGCGGATCCACGTGCACATCGCGTCCGGAAATTTTCGGGATTCAAACCAGTTGTTTGAAAAATAAACCCACGCGGTTTTTTTCCCGATTGCTTGCTCGTAACGGGCCACATCCGCGGGCGTGACGTCGTGCTCGGTCGGATCGTGCGAGTCGGTTCCAACACCACCCCAGTAAAATCCGTGATAAAGCTTTCCGGCCGGCGGCGGCAGAACACGGAGCGATTGTCCCTGCAAAGTTGCGACGTAAGCGAGAAGCACCGCGACAACTGTTTTCACCAGGCAATTGTAGAGCAGGCGCACCGCCTGCCCAAATAGGCAACGAGTGTGGTTGCCCGGTTGCAGCGATCTCCTTTGCCGCTAGCGTAAAATATGAACACAAAGGTGATAGGGAAAGATCTGACAAAGGAAGC
>CATPAT010000061.1 GCA_955652155.1 uncultured Chthoniobacterales bacterium
CTGCCGATGCAAGTCCGGTCCTCCGGTCGCCGCGGTCGACTGACCAGTGACCACTGATTGGTGCCCTCGTGTCGTCCGCTCAACTCCTCAACTTCTCAACACTTCAATGTCCCATGAACCCGCCACTCGTCACTCGTCACTTGCCACCCGTTGCATGCCTAACGATCGCAGTGTGTCGGGCGTCAAATTTCCGCTCGGCTCCAGTCCTTTGGCGCTCTGATAACGGACCAGCGCGTGACGTGTTTCCGGCCCGAGGACGCCGTCGATTTGTCCATGGTAATAACTTGCTCTCGCCAATTTGTCCTGGAGGTCGGCAACTTCTGCTGCGACGGCGGACCGACCGTTAGAACCGTTACCGTTCCGATCATAGTTTGAGGAATCGTAGCCGCCCTGATCGTAGTTAGAAGAATCGTAGCCGTTTTGGCCGTCGTAATATGAGCCGCCGTAACCGCCGTAAGCCCCGGAATCATATCCATACCCGGAGCCATACGGATATCCATAGCCATATCCATATCCGTAGGGGCTCCCATACGGATACCCATACGGATAGTAATCGTAGTAGGGCCACCCGAACCACGGGAAGAATCCGAAATCGAAGATGAACCAGGAGCCATTCACGAAACGGCAACGGTGCCCATTCCAAAAATGGTCGTGCCCGCGATCCCAATTGCGATTCCAATTGGCCGAGCGCTGCGCGAAGACGCGATTATGTCCGGGACTGATGTTGCCAATTGTCCGGTTCCTGCCGCCGGTCCCGAGTTGCGCGGTCCGATTGCGGTTCTGGCCTTGCAGTTCTCCGAATCGATTGGTTCGGATCGATTGGTTGTTTCGGAATTGTGCAAGATCATTGCCCGTCCGCCCACTGAACGTTCGAGGCGTGAATTGGCGGTGAACCATTGGAGCGTTTCCGCCCGAAAACGCCTGGCGCTGAGAAAACGTATTCGACCGCATGCTCATGCGCGGTGACGGCGCAAACATTCGATTGCCGCCAGAACGGAAGCCGGAACTGGAATGCATCATGGGCGCCGAAACGCGCCCGGGTGCAGGGCCGCTCTGCGAATTGCCATTGTTTCCGTGGCGGTTACCGGCGTAGGCTGAAACGGCGATTGCGGCGCTGACGATCAAAGCGAGGAAAAGAACTTTGTGGGTTTTCATAATGTGGGGCTCCAATCATTGGACATGGTCACTGATTGAACCATTCAATCAATCGGTTGTTGCGGCCTAGTTTGACGCCCTTTCCAACGAGAGTGAAGGCCAAAGTCAGACTGTGGCAGGCGAAAAAGCAATGGCAGAAGCAGAAAACGTCCAACGCCGAACGTCGAATGGAGTGAATGGGATGAACGACATGGCCGGTGAAGCCGCGAGGTAGCGGTCGAGCGCTGCGGGAGCAGCCGAGATACAACGCCCAATGTCGAAGTCGGAAGCCGGAATGCGGAATCCCCTCAACCCCTCCTCCCTTTCACGCCATCTCGTCAATCGTCACCTGTCATTGGTCACTGGTCACTTTTGATTTGCCGTGACTGTGTCCCATAGGTCTCAACTTTTCGCGTGAGAAGCGAGATGGGCAATCCAATACAGAAAATGAGAGCCAGCACGGCGTTGATTCTTGACGCAACGGTGATCGCGGCCGGCGGATGCGGAACTCCGGAAAGCGGCAGCACCATAAAGGTCATGATGAGATAAACCAGGCAGCCATAAATCACGCCCGAGAGAACCGGGCGCCGGGTGATCGTGGGAAACTTCAATGCGGCGAAGAGAAATATTCCCGTCCAGGTCAGCGCGATCGCGTAATGAATTGCCACGCCGAGCGCGACCGAGTTCCAGCCGCTCTGGAAAGATTTCATGCCGATCAATCCGCTGGCGATATATTGAAACACGCGCCAGGCAGAGATTCCCCGGAAGTGATTGAAGACAAGGTTTTCCGTTATGTCCAAAGTCCCTGCCACCAGGCCGATCCAAAAAATTGCTCGAGTCTTTCTTGCCATCCGATTTCCCCGTTAATCGTTATCTGTTATCCGCTCTTCTCAACCAATAACAATGGAGCGAGTGGGATGAGCGACATGGCCGGTAAAGCCGTGAGGGTAACGGTCGAGCGCAGCGGGAAGCTGCCGAGATACAATTAACCAATAACAAATAACCGATAATGGCGGCGGAACCGCTCATGCAAACGTACCCTCTGGCCCTCAACATTATAAGCGCTTGCTGGACACTATTTGCTGTCATCTGGTTGCTGGCCGCGTTCACGACAAAGAAGTCGGTCTATCGGGAAAGCAGAGTGCAACGACTGCGTTACGTGATACCAATACTTTTGGGCGGTTTTTTGCTGGCGAAAGGCCATCGGCTGTCCGATCCGCTCAACCATCGCGTCATTCCACACGTTGAGGCTCTGGCGTGGATCGGCGTCGCCTTATGCGTCGCCGGTTTGGCCTTTTGTATCTGGGCGCGGTTCACGCTCGGACGCAATTGGAGCGGCGTGGTCACATTAAAAGGAGGGCACGAACTGATTACCTCTGGGCCCTACGCGTTGGTGCGTCATCCAATTTATACCGGATTACTCACCATGTTCGTGGCGACCGTGATCGTGCTCGGCCACGTCGCCGGAATTATCGCGATGCCGTTCGTGTTCGGGAGCCTCTGGATAAAATTGCGGTACGAAGAAAAGCTCATGCTCAAGCAGTTCCCCGAGCAGTACGCGGCTTATCAGAAACGCGTGAAGCGCATCATTCCGTTTATCCTTTAAATAATTGCGCGTGCATCACGCCCGGTTCGCTATTCGCAGTCCAGATTTGACCTCCAACCGCGAATAACCAATAACCGGCGCTCACTGCCGCCGTTTAGATGTGACCCCCGTTCCGCCTCCTTTTCTCGCGCTTAATTCAGTTCGCCGCCGATTGCGCGGCAATGCGTTGCGGCATCTCGCTAAACGATTTTGCAAGGAACGGGAGTGTCTTCATCAAACAAATAGACGGCGCACATTCGGTGATAGCCGTCCGCGATGACGAGCTTGCCGTGACTGGGATCTCTCACGAGGAGCAGCGGCGAAAGCTTCTTGCCGGCCACGATTTTCATATGGTTTTTGCGTACGTGAGAATTGGTTATTCCCAATAAAGGTAACTGCGAGGCGCGAAAAATATCTTTTGCCGCAAACGACGTCATAGGCGCACGGGACAGGGCTTTGGCACACTTCGCCGCGGTTTTTTCATCATAAAGCAGACTTAAGTACGATTCCGCTGCCGGATAATCGTGTTTTTCAGGCTCACCCAGCCATCGCTTTTTTGATTTTTTGCTCATGATCGATATCAGCGTTTGTATCTCGGCTGCTCCCGCAGCGCTCGACCGCTACCTCGCGGCTGTGCCGGCCATCTCCCTCATCCCATTCGCTCCATTCAAGTTTTCGATTTTCCGCTCAACTTCTCAATCCTGCCGCCCTGCGGCGATCTACAAATCGGGCACATACTTGATGCACTAGCGGGAGCGTAACGACTCAACGCGGCTCTTGGCCGCAAACGTCAAATGTACAGATTTGACCATAACGGGTCATTTGTTTTTGGGTATGACGCTTATCGAACCATCGTTCTCAAGCAGCGCGGCTCGCACCTCCTCGATGCTGGCGCATCCGGCTTCGCGCAGAGCAGTCATTACTTCATGGCGGGTGAGTTTGGCATGCTCCAAAGTTTGTTGGAAAAGCTTGCCATCGCGGATGAGCACGTCCGGCCTTCCTTCGATCAAAGCTTCCAGCTTTTTGTTTCGATAAGTGAGGAGCCCAACGATCCAGTTGACCCCGACCAGGGTCACGGCTGAAATCATCCCCCCGATGACGGAGTTGTCGCCACCGTTCATAGCGTTTTGAACGGCGTTGCTCAAGACCAGGAGCAGAACCAGATCGAACGGCGACAATTGGCCGACCTGCCGTTTCCCCGTTAATCGCAGCAGAACAATCAGGAAAACATAAATGATGATCCCGCGCAGAACGAATTCCCACCAGACCAGCGACATGTTCCACATAGTCTAACCATACGAGAACAGGCCCAGCCCCCGCTGACGGGAGCGAACTTTCTCGGGTCCTTTCTACTTTCTACTTCCTAATTTTTACTCCTCTTCAGAGCCCTCGTCTGCCTTGGATCAGGTTAATGATCACGATGATGACGGCAATCACGATCAGGAGATGGATTAGCCCGCCGCCAACGTGGCCGAGGAAGCCGAGAAGCCAGAGTACGAGCAGGATGACAACGATAGTCCAGAGCATGGTATTCCTTTCGATTGAATTGGCCGTTATTGCGACACAACCTCGGGATTCAATCAAGCAAAAGATCGACATCTTCCTATGTACACAAGAAAGCCGCCGCGAGATGCGTCGCGACGGCTTTTTCGTAATTGTTTCGCTTACGACAATCCCAGCGATGCGAGCGTTGGCTCATCGATCGCCTCGGTCGCGTAGAGACTGTGGTCGCGTTGATAGTTGGCCAGCGCCTCGCGCGTAATCGGTCCGAGCGTGCCGTCTACCTCGCCGTGATAATAACCCTGCGCTTGCAGCGTGGACTGAACATTTGCGATCACCTGATCGGGCGGCAGATTGTTGTAGGCGTAGATAGGACCATTATACGGGTAGTAAGAAAAGGCCGAATCGTAACCCCAGGCCGGACTCCAATAGCCTGCATTCCAAAAATACCAGCCACC
>CATPAT010000062.1 GCA_955652155.1 uncultured Chthoniobacterales bacterium
AGCGTCGAGCGGACGGTGTCACCGATTCGCGCCCCTTCGTTAAAGCAGGGAATAGCGACGGAGAAGGGCGGTAGCATCACTGAAGGTTGTAAAGGCGCGTGTCCTTACCCACAATTCTTTGTCATTACGAATTACTATCGCCCCTCACCTCAATCCTCTCCCTGAGGGAGAGGAAGACGCGAAGCGGCAGGTGAGGGCAGCAGTGTCCTTTAGCGATAAATCTCGGTGATGAACTTGCCGTTTGGATCGACATAACCCCGATACATCCCAGAGGTATTAAACGGGAGTGCGACCTTCCCGTTTTTGTCGATCGCGATCATGCCGCCGGTCCCACCAAGTTTTGCGATTTTATCGATGACCGCGACAGTCGCTTCCTCGACGGTTTTGCGGCGATATTCCATCAACGCCGAGACGTCGTGCGCGGCCGTGGCCATGATGAAAAACTCGCCATCGCCAGTGCCGGACACGGCGCAAGTCGCATTGTTCGCGTAGGTACCTCCGCCAATGATCGGCGTATCGCCGATCCGCCCACTCAGTTTGTTTGTTTTCCCCCCGGTCGAAGTTGCGGCCGCGAGATTTCCATTTCGATCCAGTGCGACGGCGCCAACCGTTCCATGCAGGTCTTGATCGGTAATGATAAACTTCTTGTCGCCGTTGGCGCCGGCCTTTTCAGCGGCTTTTATTTTCTGGAGCGCGTCCCAGCGTTCCTGAGTGAAAAAATATTTTTGATCAACGAGCTCGACGCCATGTTCTTTGGCGAAGTTTTCCGCGCCCTCGCCGCTCATCAAAACGTGCGGCGATTTCTCCATCACGAGCCGCGCGAGACTGATCGGATTCTTGATATGCCGCACATCGGCAACCGCGCCGGCTTTGAGCGTTTTGCCGTCCATGATCGCAGCATCCATTTCGTTGGTGCCGGCGGCCGAGAAGACCGACCCTTTGCCGGCGTTGAAAAGTGGATCGTCTTCGAACGTTCGCACCGCCGCTTCCGTCGCGTCCAGACTCGAACCGCCGTGCTGCAAAATTTCCCAGCCGGCCCGAAGCGCGTTTTCAATTCCGGCACGATACTCCCGCTCACGTTCCGGGCTCATCTTACCGCGCTCCATCGTTCCGGCGCCGCCATGAACGACCAATCCAATTTTATTTTCTTTCATTGAACTCATCCTGCCGAACTGTTGCGCATGAGCTAATGCCGCGACCACGACTAGTCCGCAAATTAGAAAACATCGCGCCGACATAAATTTCTTGCGTTCGAACAGATAGACCGCGGTCCAGCAGCACGCCAGTGAGAAGAAATCGCTTTTTCGCCTTCGTGAACTGAGGCAGTTTCCCCTTCCGACATGGCTGACCAAAAACAAGACTCGAGTGAAGAAGCGCTGATCAGGGCGCCGGCGATCGCGCTTCAGGAAATCGGCGGTCTCGGCCGCAATTTCCTGCGCGAAGTCGGCAGCATGTTCTGGTTCATCATGCACACGTTCGAGGAAACGATCGAGCGTCTGCGCGACGGACGGGCACCTTTTCGCGCTGTTAGTTTTTTCCGGCATGCCGAGCGCGCCGGGGTCGAGTCTGTCCCATTGGTTGCGCTGGTCTCATTTTTTCTCGGCCTGACGATGGCATTGCTGACCGGTTACCAATTGCAACGATTCGGGACGGAGCGACTGATTCCCGGTCTGGTCGCGATCAGTTTCACGCGTGAGCTTGGACCGTTGATGACCGGTATTATGCTCGCGGCGCGGATCGGCGCTTCCTTCACCGCCGAGCTCGGCACGATGCAGGTTTCCGAAGAAGTCGAAGCGATCGAAGCGATGGGCATCGGGCCGCTGCGTTTTCTGGTCGCACCGCGGATGCTCGCTCTCTTTTTCCTGATGCCGTGCCTTTCAACGGTCTCGAATATCTCAGCGATTTTCGCCAGTAGCTTGATTTCAAAAGCGTATTTCAGCATCGCGTTTCCTTACTTTCTCGATCTTGTCAGCGATTCCCTGTTGATTCGCGACCTCGTCACCGGCGTGTTCAAGAGTTTTCTGTTCGGTTTACTGATCGCGGCGATCGCTTGTTACCGCGGTCTGAACGTAAAAGGCGGCGCGGCCGGGGTCGGCATCGCTACGACATCCAGCGTCGTCACCGCCATCACGGTCGTGATCGGCGTTGATACGCTCTACAACATTGTTTACGTCAATTTTTTTCCAACATGAGCGCGAAGAACTCGCACATGGTCGAATTGCGGGACGTGGAAATGCAATTCGAAGAAAAGAAGGTGCTCGATGGCTGCTCGCTTTCGGTCGAGCCCGAGGAACGCCTTGTGATCATGGGCCAAAGCGGCAGCGGCAAGAGCACAATTCTGCGGCTGATTCTGGGAATATTGAAACCCAATGCCGGTTCGATTTTCTTCAAGCAATTCGAAATCACGCGTTTGAAGCGGCGCAAATTGCAGCAGGTGCGGCGGCACATCGGGATGGTTTATCAATACTCGGCGCTGCTCAGTTCGCGCAACGTGCGCGACAACGTTGCGCTTCCTCTCGAGGAATTAACCGACAAGTCGCGCGATGAGATTGACAAGATTGTGGACGAAAAACTGGACCTTGTCGGGATGAAAGACTCGAAAAATCTGATGCCTTCGGAATTAAGCGGCGGGATGAAAAAACGCGTGAGTCTGGCGCGGGCCCTTGTCCTCGAGCCGGAATTGATTCTTTTCGACGAACCGGTCGCCGGTCTGGACCCGGTGATTGCGTCGGTCATCGACGAATTGATCATCAACCTGACCGAGAAATCCAAAGTCACCTCGATTATCGTAACCCATGAAATGGACAGCGCCTTTCGCATCGGCACGCGAATGGCTATGTTGTACCAGGGAAAAATCATCGAAGACGCCGAGCCCGAAAAATTCAAGCAATCCAAGAATCCCGTCGTCGCTCAGTTCTTGAGCGGCAGCACCGAAGGTCCCATCCTGGAAGGAAGCCAAGATGCAATTGCAAAAAAATGAAATCATGACCGGCCTGCTGGTGGTCGGGACCGTGGCTGTGCTCGTCTTCGTTCTGGTTTTGCTCGGCGCACCCGGACTTTTTCGTCCACTCGTTACTTACAAAATTTACGTCGATAACGCCGCCGGAATTAAACAAGGCGCAGTCGTAATGCTCGCGGGACGCAAGATTGGCCAGGTCCAAAAATTATATTCGCCCGTGTCGCGCGAAGAAGAACGTCGCGCCGAAGAAGCGGCTGCAGCATTCGCTCCGTCCGAGACAAATCCAACCCCGAGCCCGACGCCGGGAAAACCAAGATACGAAGCACGGATCGACGTGCACGTGGACCGCAACGCGGTTGTTTATCGCGACGCGCGGACGCGCCTGATGCAGCTCGGATTGCTCGGCGACATGGCGATCGACATTACCCAAGGGACTGAAGCTTCCGGACGCGCGCGCGATGGCGAAATGTTTGCTGGCGAACGCAACCCTGATCTCGGAGAAGCCGCCGCGAAAATGCTGGAAGTGATCAAGCCCGTTGCCGCCGAAGCGACTACTACGATGAAAGACCTCCAACAGACCGCGCAAAATTTGAATCACATCACCGACGAGAACTCGGAGATGAACCAAGCGCTCAGTCAGATCAAATTGTTCGGCGAGCATATTGCCGACATGACCGCGCCGGACAGCGCGCTCTCCCATTCGCTCAACAACATCGAGAAAATCAGCACCAGTCTGACCGAGAACAACAACATCGAGATCACGCTCCAAAATCTGCGGAGCTCATCGGAAAAATTGAAAGTGACAATCAACGATCTCGGACCCACCGGCCAGAACATCAAGGAATTCAGCGAAACAATAAAAAGCCAGCCTTGGCGCTTGATCTGGCCCTCCACAAAAAAATCTCCCGAGAAATCGCCCACGCCCGCACCGAGTGAGGCAACGATCACTGTCCGCAAAAGCGCCAAGCCAAAAGCGAGCCCGACTCCACGCGGCGGCGGTCGCTGACGCGATTAGGCCGCTTTTTTCGTTAACCGCGATTCCAAGAACTTAAGGACGGCGGTTTCGCTCGAGCGAAGATCGACATCTTCTTTTTCGAGCGCGTCTTCCGTGGTTTGCTTCAATCCTTCGATTGATTTTTGATCGAGATAATTCTCGAGCACAGCCGGATGCACGTAGCATTTCCGGCAAATCGCCGGCGTGTTGCCAAGAATTTTGGCGACGGCGCTGATCGCGGTCTTGATATTCGCTTTCGCCTGCGTCTGGTTCTCGAATTTTTCCTGGGCCTTGAGCGCGATCGCGGTCAGAACGGTTCCAGCCCATGTCCGAAAATCTTTCGCGCTGAAATCTTCGCCGGTAATCGCGCGCAGGTACTCGTTCACGTCCTGTGAACTGATGTCGCGAATCTCGCCCTCCTCATCAACGTACTGAAACAAATCCTGACCGGGCAAATCTTGAAGCTTGGTAATAATTTTCGCTGTGCGGCGATCGGTCACGTCGATTTCGTGCTCGCGCCCGCTCTTGCCGCGAAAACGAAAACGCAACTTCGCGCCTTTGACCTCAACATGTCGATCTTTCATCGTGGTCAGGCCGAACGATTTGTTTTCGCGCGCGTACTCTTCGTTGCCGATGCGGATGAACGTGCTTTCGAGCAGCTGCACGACTGTGGCCAGGACCTTGTTTCGCGGCAGTGCCGGCAACTTTAGATCTTTCGCGACTCGTCTTCGGATCTTCGGCAGAGCTTTGCCGAAACTGATGATGCGATCGTATTTGTTTTCGTCGCGAACTTCGCGCCAGCGATCGTGGTAAACGTATTGCTTGCGACCGCGCGCGTCGCGACCGGTCGCCTGGATGTGACCGTTCGCCAGAGGAGAGATCCAAACTTCAGTCCACGCCGGCGGAATCGCGAGTCGCTTGATCCGTAGAAGTCGCTGCTCATCGCAAATCAGTTTTCCATCTGCGTCCAGCCAGTCGAAATCGTCGCCCTTCGCTTTACGCGTGTAACCAGGCCGATCGTCGCTGACATAAAGGAGTCCAGCTTCTTCGGCTGCGTCCATTGCTTCTGCGACAATCTTCGCGCCATTGCCATTTTCATTTTTAGCGCGTGCGGGCACGTAATTAAGTTCGCAGGCCGTACCATCACAGGCTGTGCATGGTCATCCTGAACGAAGTGAAGGATCTCACACAAGCTGCTGGATCACACAGATTAACTTGCGTGATACGCGCTTCGATTGGGAGGTCCCTCGCTCCGCTCGGGATGACAACGCGGGATCGAACGAGCGGCTACGAGCCGTAGCTCTTGGTGAATTTTTTCTTCGACTCGGATTCGGTCGAGGGCGCGATCGGTGGTTGCTCGGGCGTCTTTGTCGATGTTTCAGGTGTCGGCTCAGCCGGAGGTTGCTGCGGTTGCGCGGCGCCCTTGGGTGCCTGCTGAGCAACTTCGACATACACCATCTGCAAGTTCGAGAGCGTGTTGCGAAGCACGGTCGCTTCTTCACTGCTGAGATTGCCGCGGGTCTTTTCCTGAATCATCGCCAGTTGATCGATGAACATCTTGGCGAGCTCGAGGTTCACTTCGCCCTGTCCCGTTTTAGGATTCGGGATTTGACCAAGAAACAGCGCGGCGTTCTGCGCGTGCATCATCACGAATTCGATGAAGCGCTGCGAAAGTTCCCCGCTTTGCACGCTTGTTTGGGTTTCGCCAGCCATATCTACTTCTGTTTCGCAGCTGGAGAGCTTTCTGGCCTGCCCGTCGTAGCCCTGGCGGAGGCGGGCGGTCGCACCGTAGCTAAAACATACGGCTGATCGCGAAAATATTTCGCCGCAACGCGTTTGGTCTCGTCGAGGGTAACCGCTTCCGTGTCACGCTCGAGGTTTTTGTAATAATCGAAGCCGAGCCCGTAAAGCTCGTCGAGCGCGCATTGATAACCGAACGAATCGTTGCTTTGCATCGCGATCTGATGCTGGCCGATCAATTTCTTTTTCGCGCGGGTTAATTCCTCCTGAGTGAGGCCTTCGCTCGCCAGTTTCCGGATCTCATCGAGCAACTCCGCCTTCACCCGCTCCATTTTTTGTGGATCGGTCCCAAGATAAAATGCGAACAGACCGGGAACGAGCCCCTGCATCTGGCTGGCGCCGACGTAATAGGCCAGTCCCATTTGCTCGCGAATACGAATGAAAAAGCGCGAACCGAGGTCGCTGCTCGCTTCGTCGATCAACTCGAGTGCGTATCGATCTTTGTCGAACATATCGACGCCGCGATAGCCGACCATGATCACGCCCTGCGCTTTTTCCTTATTGCTTTCGACAATCTCTGTTTTGGTAATCGGCGCCGGCGGCCGTGCATCGGTCAGCGCGAGTGAGCCGGGTTTCATTGCGCCGAGCGCTCGCTCAAACAATTGCTTCACTTCGGCCGCATTCACGTTTCCAAAAACTGAAATCACGCCATTTTTCGCTACCAAATATTTGTCGCGGAATTGGAGCAAATCCTTCTGGGTTAGATGCTGCAGCGATTCGGGGGAGCCATTCGAGCGCAAGGCATAGGGATGATCGGTGAAGAGCGCCTGGCGCAGAATGTTCCGGGCCACGGTCGTCAACTGCTCCTCTTCTTGTTTCACACCGGCGATTTGAACTTCTTTTTCGCGCGCGACTGCTTTTTCAGGGAAATTCGCGTTGACCAAAACATCGGCCAGTAAATCGACGCCGGTTTTGAGGTCCGGCTTCATCACATGAACGCCGACACTCATGCTGTTGTTGCCGGCGTCGCTCGAGATCGATCCGCCGATCGCTTCGATCTGATTGGCGATTTGCTCGGCAGTACGCGTCTTTGTTCCTTTGAGCAAAACGCGCGCGGTCAAGCGCGTGATCCCATTCGTCTCCGGAGTTTCGGCGAGTAAACCGCTGCGAAAAGCGGCGCTTATCGAAACCAGCGGCAAGCGCGGATCTTCGCGCACGAGCAAACGCAGCCCGTTGGAAAGCTGAAATTTTTGAATTTCAGCCACCGGAGCTGGCTTCGAAGCTTCTTGTTTTGCGGCGAGAGAACCTTTGGGATTCAACGACGCGGCGGTCAGGTTTTGATCGACCAGATATTTCGCCGCGACGCGGCGAATATCGTCCAAGGTTACTTTTTGGACGGCGGTCAAATAATCGCGGCTGAAATTCAGGTTCCGGGTTAACAGCCAGTTTGAGCCGAGATCGGAGGCTTGCCCGCGCATGGTGGTGAGCGCATCGAGATGATGGCTGAGCGACATTTTTTTCGCTTTCATTAGTTCATCGGCGGTCACGCCGGCCTGTTTCACTTCGGCAATGATCTGCAAGATCAACTTCTCAGCGTCTTCGCGTTTCTTTGGATCGACCGTCGCGTCCACGCCGAGCAATCCCGGATCGCCCGGTGTGTAGGAAAATGCCGAGACGCCGAAGGCGAGACCGGTTTCTTCGCGAACCCGCCGGTACAGACGCGAGCTGCGTCCTTCGCCCAAAATCGTCGAAAGCAAGTCGAGCGCGGGAACATCCGGATTCGTGATCTCGGGAATGTGCCACGCGAGCGAAAGCCGTGTCAGCTCGGTCGCGAATTCGTTGTGCGCTTCGCGTCGGCCGAGCTGCGGCGGTTCTTCCGGAACAAAGACCGGCTTAAGCGATTTCTCCGGGTAACTTTTGAAAAAGTCCGCCAGTTGCTGGTGCACTTTTTCGCCATCGACATCTCCCACCACGATGAAGGTGAGATTGTTCGGCACGTAACGCGATTTGTAATACTGCATCACCTGCTCCTGCGTGAGCTGGTTGTAAATTTCTATCTCACCGATCACCGGGAGCCGATAGGGATGGCGCTGATACGCGGTCGCGAAGAGGAGCAAGCCCGCCTGACGATCAGGGTCGTCAAGACCCATTGCGAACTCGCGACGAATGACCTCCTGCTCTTTTGCGTATTCTTCCGGCGGGAGAGTCGAATTCATCATCGCGTCGGACAAAACTGCGAGCGCCGTCTGGACTCCATCCTTCGGCACGTCGATCCAAAAAACTGTCCGATCGAAAGAAGTGTAAGCGTTGATGTAACCGCCCACGTCCTGGATTTTTTGCGCGATCGCGTTGCTCGATTGCGTTTTGGTTCCTTTAAACAGCATGTGTTCGAGGATGTGCGAAAGACCGGCACCCAATTTCTCGTCCTCGTAAATGCTGCCAGTACCGCACCACGCCTGCACGCTCGCCACCGGTGCGCTCCGGTCTTCCTGGACAATCAGCGTCAGGCCGTCGGGCAGGACCCATTTTTGCGCCGTACTCGGCGGAAAAGTGATGACGGCTGAGTCATCCGCAGCGGCAGCTTTCAAGTTCACCATGCTAAATACAATCGCAGAAATTAGCCCCACCCGCGGGGCTGCGCCCGTCATACAATTTTCGGCGCCGGTAAACTTTTCGGGACTTCGACTTTCTTTTCCGGGGCGTACGGCTTCACAAACGCGTCCTGAAAATCGTAAACCGCCTTGAAATCCTCGATCGAATCTTGGTCGGTTTTTCCAAAAATACCGGCGCCGATGAGATTGAAAACCATGTGACCGATATCTTCACAGGAACGGATCCCCCAGTTATCAAACACCGTCACCACCAGCGGTCCGAATTCCTTGAGCGCATATTGCCGGACGCCTTCGAGCAACTCCGGTCCGGAAACATGCCTCACCGTTGTCCCTTTTGCTTTCTTTTGCTGCTTGGTCGTGAAATCGAGCGCGTCGCGCAAAAAAATGTAGGCCTCGCGTTGATAACGCGGGTCACTCGCCACAATCGAATCGAGGGCTTCGGCAAATCCAATCTTCTGCATTAAGAAAAACGCGCGGCTTAACCCGCGGCAACTACCTTAATGAGAAACGCTCGAATGAGCAACTACTCGAAGTTCGATCCGCCGCCGGATGGATTCGCAGTGGCAACAATCCTAGAACTCCGCCTCCATCGCGTCGAGATAAGCGGAGAACGAGTCCTTTCGATGCGCCCGGGAAGGAGTCTCCAGGCTTGAAGTGTTGAGGCAATCCTCAAAGAGACCGCTTCGGGTTGACAATTGCGTAGCCTCGAACCAGTTCAGGTAATCGTCGATTTCGGTCATTCGCGCGGACAGTTTTGCGCGCAAAGTTTTCAAGTCGGCTAGGCGTGCCGCCAGGCCACGAATTTTTCCGAGCACCAACTGCGTAGCAACTTGCTGATAATCCTGGACGACTGAGCGAAGAGCTGGGTTGGCCTGCGCAGCCAACAACAATAATTCCCGACTAAATTTTTGGAGCGCCAGTCGCTGCGTCGGAGCCGGCTTCTTTTGGCAAAGATCTTCGAAGGATAGAGATTTATCCCGCCCGCCGGTCCGCACAAATTTTGTCTGTAAAAGGCCAGCGAGCTTTTCCTCCGTCTGCGAAAAAGTCAGAAGATCAGCGCGCTCTGAACTCCTAATGTCTGCAATCTTCGATTTCCAAATTTTTTCATCGTTTCCGACAAGTTGCGGAAACGCTGCCTGCAAATCGGCCAACGGATCGTTTGAAGTGAATGAGAGATTGTCGATGTAACGGCCAAGGTGCGCGTGGCCGTCCGCGCTTTCGATCAGCAACTGAACGAGCGCGAACGAGTAGGCGCGATAAAGAAGCCGCCCGACGGAATCGAGCAATTCGGGCCGCTCCCACAACACCTCATCGAGCGGTGTGATTCGTTCCGGCACTGCCAGCGCGTTGGTCAGCGCTGTGCAATCGCGATTTGGGGCCAAAGCGAGCAAGCCTTCAATCACCCAGTTTGGCGGCTCAACATAGGTCGCACCCGAAGCAATCCCGGGTTGATTCCGATAAATCATTTCGAGCAGAATCGCCCGCAACAGTTCGCGCTCCATCGCTCCGAAATCCATTTTGCGCGAAATCGTGAGGTCGAGCTGCAATTTCAGGCCAGATCCGGTTTGACTGAAGCGCAAAGCTGTCGCTGGTATTTCCGGCAGATTCGCCGCGGGCGATTGCAAATTAACTACGATCGCGGCGCCCCATTGATCGCGTCGTTGCAAGACAGCGAGCAGATTGGCTTTGGTGCGCTCGGCCAGCGCAGAGACCGCACCACGCCACGCCGCATCGCCTCCGTAAATGACGAATTGTCCGGATGGACTGAGGCTGCGTTCAATCGGCGGCGCGGCGGGCAATCCGAAAATCGAACAGCCGAGGAGCGCTCCTCCGAAAATCGCGCGAATTCTCATCTTCACAACCAGCTGGGAGCAGAATAGTTGTCCTCAGCCTCTAGTGGCGAGCACGATTGCGAATTTTTCTGCAAAAAAAGTGAAACTCGCGCCTGTTTCTCACGTCTAATTTTTAGAACCAAAACAGGCTTATGAACACAAAACGCATCCTATCAAGCGTGGTCATAGGGTTGATCTTGACCGGGTCGCTAGCGATGGCGGCCCCAGGGAATGACCGGGCTCGCTCGAAAGCAAAAGTACGAGCGGCAAAACAGACCACGACAATGACAACCGGAGGCCACGCCGCGGTCCGAACACGGAGTTTCGCAACTGGCGGAAATACAGCGGTGCGGACTGGAACCGTTCGTAACCGCAGCACCGTGTTTACTGGCGGCAACACCACGGCGGTCCGAACTGGAACCGTTCGTAATCGGAGCACGGTTTTCGTAGGGGGGAGCAGTTTCGGATTTGGCTATCCGTATTACTCCTACGGTTACTACCCATACGGTTACTCCAGTTATTACCCGTACGACTACACCTACGGCTACTACGGTTATAACCGGTCCGGTTATGGCGCCTACGCCAACGGATCAGTCGTAATCCAAGTTTAATCGCGACTGGCCCGAGCCGGTTACCATCACGGCGCGATCGACGGAGTGATGGGGCCGCGCACCCGTTACGCTATTCAGGTGTATGAGCGCGACCACGGTCTCCGCGTGGACGGCGTGATCAGTGGATCGCTCATGCGGAACATGGGTCTCCGTTACTAGCGAAAACTAAAACAGATTGATTGGTTGGTTGGCCGGCGAGTCCGATGGAGAAATGGCGGGCTCCCGGCCACTTCCTTTTTAACGAGGCGGCGCGGCTATTGTAACGCTGCCGTCGTGAAAGTTCACCGTCCCCATTTTTCCAATCAATTTACGCTCGCGGTCGAGCGCCGACCATAAATCGGCGAAAATGATGTCGCCGAATTGCATGATCACGGGATGAATCGGCAGCCGCCCGATCGAGCCGCCAACATTTGTGGCAGCAATTCTTCCCGCGTTCGTTTCCACGCGATGAGATGTGCGGCTGAAAATTGAATAACCAAAGAGCGAACGCTCCATGGCGATCGTGCAAGCACCTTCGCGGAAAGAAGCAGTCGCGCGCACGAATGTCAGCAACGGGTAAGTCAGCGCGGCTTTTTTGCTGATCAATCGATAAGTCAGATAAGCGTTAATCTGGTCTTGCGAATATTCCAGCGGGCTGGGCCTCAGATGTGCATTTTCCAAATCGAGATCGATTTGCGGTGACACAATCTTTGTCGGCGCAGGAAGTTCCGGTGGCAGGGCCATCTCGACCAAGGCGGCCGCAGCGACCGCAGCCAAAACTAATTTGCTCACAGCAAAGAAATTGTGACGGACCTTGCTCGGCGGCCCCAACATCTTCTGCAAACGCCGATGTGTCTCTGTCGGATCCACCATCGGCTTCTGCGCAGCCGCCATGGAACGGTCCAGGCGTTCACCGCAATTGTGGCAGTAGATCCGCTCGGCTTCGTTTTCGTGCCGGCACTCCCCACAAACTATTTTCGTCATTGTTGTTGTCGTCGTCATGGTGCCGATTCCTTTTTCGGTTTGGTCGGTGGCGCTGAGGTCGATGTTTTTGGCGGAGGCGTTTTTGGTTCTTTGCCGAAGGAAGATTTTTCGCCGGCAGTGGGCGCTTCTTTCTTGGCCGCTTCCTGGTAGGCTTTGCTCCGATAGTCGGTGCTATAAAAGCCGGACCCTTTGAAAATAATCCCCGCGCCGGTGCCGAGAAGCCGTTTTACCTTGCGATGGCCCCATTTTGGGAGCCGGCAAAGGTCCTTGGGACATTCCCGGAGCGGTTCGTCGCGCATTGATTGAAACATCTCAAAATCTTGGTCGCACTTCCGGCAGTGATACTCGTAAGTCGGCATGCCGGAAACGCTGCCTCGAAGAAAGCACAATTCAAGCCGCGGAAAGGACCGAAATTCACCGGCTCTGCCAGAGCTGCGTCTCTTGACTTTGGATACTCCTCCGGTAAAGGGTTCGATCGAAAAGTTTTTATGCGTTCTTCATTTTATCGGCTGTCTCTTTTGTCGCTTTTCGCAACGTTGGCTTTGATCGTGACCAGCTGCGAGGAAGACGTCCGCTATTCGGGACAAACCCAATATCTCGGCGGCGTCCACGGCGGCGCTCCAACTACCGGCGCGCCGACCGACAGCGTTTCTTACTGGGACGGCGATCACATCGGCGGCAAGCCTTCTGTCAAAATCAGCCTGAAAGAACAGCGCGCCTACTTTTACAAAAGCGGAATGCTGGTCGGAATTTCGCAGCTCTCCACCGGACGCGAGGGTTTGATCACGCCGGCTGGTCATTTCTCGATCATCCAAAAAGACATTAATCACGTCTCAACCAAATACGGCGATTTCGTTGACGATGCCGGTAACGTCGTGATGCCCAACGTCTCGGTTGACGACAAGAAACCGCCAGGCAGCCATTTCAAAGGCGCGCCGATGCCTTATTTTATGCGCATCGTCGACGGTGTCGGAATGCACGCTGGTTATCTGCCGGGCTATCCTGCATCCCACGGTTGTATTCGGATGCCGCAATTCATGGCCGAGAATTTCTTCAAATCACTTTCAACCGGCACTCCAGTTACGATTACGAATTAAATTCCACGCGAGGTGGATCGAGCAGTCCCTTGTCCGCCGGCGGACGGACTCGTCCCGTGGCGAGCTCGATGTTAAAAATGGCGGCGAAGCCGCATTAATTAGCATCGCCCGCGGAGCGGCCGATCCACCTTTTTGAAGCTTCGCCACTTTCGGCGAGAGTTCGCCGTGGAGAAATCGATATCCGGCGAATTGCTCGAGCGCGTCGCGCAAAGTGCTCCGGTCGCTCGCAAGCTCGAACAGATCGAGACCCAACGGGCTCCGGTAAAATTTTCCCACATCATCGCGCCGGGCCAGGCTTTTCTGGCCGCCGTTATTGCGCGGCGGGTGCCGAAAACAGTGTGGATTGTTTGCCCGAGCGTGCGTGCGCAGGATTCGGTTTACGAAACAATCCTGAATTGGCTTCCAGCTACGCAATTTCTGCCCGAAGCCGAATTCGCCGCGGTCGAAAATGTTTTGCCCGATCCTGAAATCACGGCTGAGCGATTGGCGCTCCTGGCGAAAATCGATAGCGAACCGGGACCGCACGTGATCGTCACCACTCGCGCGAGTCTCGAGCAACCGGCGCCGAAACGCGGCGCTGTCTCAGCCGCGACTTTGAAAATCAAACGGGGCGCTACGTCAACCATGGAGCAATTGCTCGAAAAGTTGAGCGGCTCCGGTTACGAACGCGTCGCCCAGGTCACCACTCGCGGGCAATTCGCTGTTCGCGGTGGCATCGTCGATCTTTATTCGTGGCAGGCGCCGCTGCCGGTGCGGCTCGAGTTCTTTGGCGATAACGTCGAATCGCTGCGTGAATTCGATATCGATACCCAAACTTCCGTGCGCGATCTGCGCCAGATCGACATCTTGCTCGGCGCCGCGGGCGACCAAAGCGGTTTTGTCCGCGACTACATCGGCAAAGAAGATCTAACGATCGACGTCGAACCAGAGGAAGCTGCAGAAAACTCGACCGCTTTAAGCGCTCAAGTTGTTCAAATCAGCGAGGGCTGGATCGAAAGCGGTCCCGAAGATTTCAGCGGCGCGTTTCAGGATTGCGACATCGGCGAGTTCGCGGTTGGCGATTTTCTCCTCGCGGAAGCGAAGCGCGATCAATTCATCAAGCGACTGAACGAGTGGCGTAAAAATAAAGCGCAGATCGTGGTTTATTTTCAGACCGAGGGTGAGATCGAGCGCTTCCGTGAATTGATCAGCGGCGATGTGTTGCAAGATGTTGATCTTATTCTCGGCACGATGGCGCGCGGCTTTTGTTTTCCGCCGGCCGATCTGGTCGTTTTGTCGGCGGCTGAATTGTTCGGCCGTTTCGCGCCGCACGCACGCCGGCGGCTTTACCACGCCGAACGTCACCGTGCTCAAATCGATTTCAGCGAGCTGAACGAGGACGATCTCGTCGTTCACCTCGAACACGGCGTGGCTCGGTTCGCAGGCCTCACCTGCATTCCAACAACGACAAACGGCGAACAGGAAGTGCTCGCGCTCGAATTCGCCGACGAAGCGAAGCTCTACGTGCCACTGGAGCAGGCCTATCTCGTCTCGCGTTATGTCGGCGTCGGCAAGCGATCACCGCAGCTCAGTTCGCTCGCCGATTCAAAATGGGCGCGCGCCAAAAAGAACGCGACTTCATCCATTTTCGATTACGCCGGCAAAATGCTCGCGGTCCAGGCCGAGCGCGAAACCGTCCCCGGCCACGCGTTTGGGCCGGACACAAAGTGGCAACGCGAGTTCGAGCATTCCTTTCCGTTTCGCGAAACGCCCGACCAGATGAAGGCGATCATCGACGCGAAGATCGACATGGAGCAAGCGCGACCGATGGACCGGTTGATCTGCGGCGACGTCGGGTTCGGTAAAACCGAGGTTGCGATTCGCGCAGCCTTCAAAGCAGTCATGGACGGAAGGCAAGTCGCGGTGCTCGCGCCGACGACCGTCCTCGCCCAACAACACTTCGAGGTTTTTCGCCAACGCATGCTCGATTATCCGGTGCGGATTGAAATGCTCAGCCGATTTCGATCGCAAGGTGAGCAGCGCAAAATCCTCGAGCTTCTTCGCCAGGGCGGCGTCGATATCGTCATCGGGACGCACAGGTTGATTTCCGGCGACGTCGTATTCAAGGACCTTGGCCTGGTTGTGATCGACGAAGAACAGCGCTTCGGCGTTTTGCATAAAGAAAAATTCAAGGAACTCTTCAAGCTGGTCGACGTGTTGACGCTTTCGGCCACGCCGATTCCGCGGACGCTTTATCTTTCGCTCGTCGGCGTGAAAGACATGTCCACCATCGAAACGCCGCCGCTCAACCGTTTGCCGGTGGAAACGATTGTCTGCGGTTACGACGAGCGGATCATTCGCGACGCGATCAATCGAGAGCTCGAACGGCAGGGCCAGGTTTATTTTTTGCACAACCGGGTTCAAACAATCGACCGAGTGCGGGAAAAAATTGTCGATCTTGTCCCGCAAGCGCGCGTCGAAATTGGACACGGGCAAATGGATTCGGACGAGCTCGAGGACGTGATGGCGCGTTTTGTTGCGGGAAAAATCGACGTGCTCGTTTGCACTACCATCATCGAAAGCGGTCTCGATATTCCGAACGCGAATACGATCGTCATCGACCGGGCCGACCGTTTCGGCTTGGCGGATCTCTACCAACTTCGCGGCCGCGTCGGTCGCGCCGAACACAAGGCTTACGCCTATTTGCTTTTGCCGCGTGAAATGATGACGATCGGCGCCGCGCGCAAACGAATTAACGCGATCAAGCAATACAGCTCGCTTGGCGCCGGTTTTCGCATTGCCATGCGCGATCTCGAGATTCGCGGGGCCGGCAGCATTCTCGGCACCGCCCAAAGCGGCCATATCATGGCGATCGGTTTCGATCTTTATTGCCAATTGCTCAAGCAAGCGGTCGCACAACTAAAAGGGCGAAAATTTCAGCCGCGGCTCGAGGTCGATCTTCGAATTGATTTTGTGGCCACCAATGAAGCCGAATTCGCGCAGCTCGGCCCCGAACAGCGCATGCCGGCGTTTGTTCCGGCCAATTACGTCAGCGACACTGGATTGCGGATCAAAGCTTACCGCGAGGTCGCCGAGATCAGCACCCGCGATCAGTTCGACCGCGTTCAGCGCGAATGGCGCGACCGGTTCGGGAAGTTCCCGGAAGCGGTTGACAATCTGTTTCTCCTCGCCGAAATCAAGCTCGCCGCCGCCAAAGCCGGTATCCGTCGCGTAGAAGTGCGCGAGCGAAAGTTGATGCTGACCAGGCGGGGCGAATTTATACTTGTCGACGGCAAATTCCCCCGTTTAGTTGCGAAACCAACGCATCTCGGGGAAATTTTAGAGTTAACGAAAAAATTTACATGATGCGGCCAATTCTTATCGCGCTGATCTCAGCCTGCCTGCTGAATTTTTCGCCGATTTGTCTCGCCGCTTATGCCGCGGGGGACCC
>CATPAT010000063.1 GCA_955652155.1 uncultured Chthoniobacterales bacterium
AGTGACTACCCGGCCGTCCGCCAAAACAATTTCGGTCGAAAGAACATGATCGGCAGTCGTGCCGTAAACCGGAACGCGCGCACCGGAAGAATTATTTGCGATCATGCCGCCGATGGTGGCGCGCGAGCTGGTCGCGACGTCGGGGCCGAAACAAAATCCGTGCGGATTGAGAAACGCATTCAGCTGATCGAGCACCACACCGGCGCCGACGCGGACGCTGCGATTGTCGATGTTGAGATCGTCGATCCTGCGATTGTGGCGCGAGAAATCTACGATCAGTCCTTCGCCAACCGCGTTCCCGACCAGGCTTGTGCCGGCGCCGCGCGGTGTGACGGAAATGTTATCCTCGGCGGCGGCTTTGATAACGGCGCTCGCTTCTTGCGCGCTGGTTGGGAAGGCGACACCGAGGGGCTCGATTTGGTAAATCGAAGCGTCGGTTGCGTAAAGCTGGCGGATAAGATTGTCGAAGCGCACATCGCAGCCGGAAGCGCGGATCCTTTCTTGAGCGGCGGCACTGGTCACTAGGGCTAATTTACCACAAGAAACGATGGCCTGAGAAGGCGATGGCAAATGAAATGCTATGATTTTCGCCCGGCGGTGAGCATTACGCTGAAAAGCAAAATTCGTTACAACGGGCAAGAATATTCCAGCCCGGCAGAATTGCCGCCTGAGGTCCGCGCGGCTTACGAAAAAGCGGTCCGAGGGCGGACTGCCGGTTACGACGGCGCGGTGAAGAAAAAATTTTTGTTCAACGGTAAGACGTTCGCGAATGAAGAGGCGATGCCGGCGGACGTTCGAAAGCTGTGCGACGACGTGATGAGCGTGATCGAGAACAACGGCGAGGTGACACTTCCAATTTTGGAAAAATCCGAGCCGCTTCTAACCAAGCGAGAAATGGCGGTCGTCGCCGTGTTTGCCGGCGGAATCGTTGCCCTAATTCTGGCGCGGGTGGCAATGGGCTAGACCGGCCGCCTTCGGTCCGAGCCGGACTCGCATTAAAGCTACGGCGTGCCAGGGCGCCTTTGCCCTATAACAAGGCCATCTGCAGTTCAGCTGCAGGAGTTTCGGCGAAACGCACCCCAACTCCGATCAGACGTACTTTTTTGCCGGTCCGCGCAAAAGCTTCCGCCAGCAAAGTGCGGAATCCAGCGAGAGAGGGCTCCAAACCGGCGCGTTCGGCCGTGGTCCGGCTGAAATCGGCAAATTTCAGTTTCACGAAAATCTTGCTCACACGCCGACTGGTTTCTTTTTGGGCCAGATCGGCCATGAGCTCCTGAAAAAGTTCGGCCAGGCGCTCGTCGCATTGTTCCAGCGTCTCGAGATCGCTCGGAAAAGTCTCTTCGGTGCTGAGCGATTTCCGCGGCCGGTCCGGTTCGACCGGTCGATCGTCAATTCCGCGACACAGATCGAAGAGTTCACTCCCAAATTTGCCAAAAAGATCGACCAGATCCGGACGTGAGAAACGCTGAAGCTCTCCGCACGTTTTCACGCCCAGCTCCTCCAATCTCCGTTCGGTTTTTTCGCCGATCCCCCAGATCTCGCGCACAGGTAAATCTTGCATGAATCCCGGGACTTCCGCCGCGGTCACTTCCAACTGCCCGTTCGGTTTTCGCATCGCGCTGGCGATTTTTGCGATCAACTTGTTTGGCCCGATGCCGGCCGACGAAGTCAGGTTCGTCTTTTGAAAAATTAAATCGCGAATCACCTGGGCAACCGGTCCGGGCGCTCCCGGATGCGCGGTCACGTCGAGATAAGCTTCATCGAGCGAAAGTGGCTCTACCAATGGACTGAAGCGGTGCAGGATTTCCCGGACGACGACGGCTTCGCGCCGATAAACATCGAAGCGCGTGGGCAACACGATTAGACTCGGACAACGCTGCAGCGCCATAAAGGTCGGCATGGCCGAGTGCACGCCGAATTTGCGCGCTTCGTAATTGCATGTGGTCAGGACGCCGCGCCGATCGCGCGCGCCACCGACCCCAACCGGTTTTCCACGCAAAGCCGGCCGGTCGCGCACTTCGATCGCCGCGTAAAAGCAGTCCATGTCGAGATGAATGATCGCGCGGGGTCTGGCATCCGTGGTCACGCGGCAATGTAGCTTCAAAACATGGCAATCTCATGTGGGCTGCCCTCAGGTTTGGATTGACGTGAAAAATTGGAATCGCTAAAAGATTTGGCTCCCACCTGCAGGCCATGTCTCTCATCCCGAGCGAATCGTACAGTTTTCCCGATCATTTCACGCGTACGGTTGTTCCTTCACGCAAACCGAAGAACGAGGAGCCCGAACCGGTTCCGCTCGAGACAAGGCGAAAAAAGTCTGCTGTTGTGGCGCCGAATCCGGTGCTGCGTCGAGCAAGCGCACCACCGCCGCGGATTCCAGACGCACCAATGAGGAAAATGCCGCTTCCGCCAACTTTGAAACCAAAAGTTCGCTGGAACACGCGCCCGCCGGCAGTGGATCATCCTGCACCGACTCCAGAAAACGGCACTGCGTCTGTGGCGCCAATTACGGCGTCGCGAAACGTAATTCCAATGAATTCGACCAGAATTGCGCGTTCGCCGCGCGTGATGCCACCGCCTCAAGCGAGCGTGGTTCAGAATTTCGCTCCGGGGCGGCTGCCCGAACCGATTGCGCCGGCGCAGATGCAATCGGTGCCGGCAAAGCCGCGCCCGGTCGCAGCTTCCAAGCCGCAAGCAGACTTTTTCGCGATGCTTGCGCAAACCCGCGAGATCGCGATGCTTGCGCAAACCCGCGAGACCGCTTTGTCGAACCAGCGGCAGAAGATGAAATTCCGTCGATTCATTGTTTGCGAATGCGCGGCCTTGGGCGCCTTGCTGCCACTCGCGATTGTTGGATTATCGTATCATCCCACTAATGCCGCTGTGGTTTGGATCATAAATATTTCTGCGGTTGCTTCGGCGGTTACCGCTGCCCTGATTCCAATCATCTTTTACGCGTTCACGCCAACGCTGCCCGAAATCGAGCGCTAGCCACTCGGCGCCGCTCTCGCAAGATCGATCTCTAACCGGCAGGATTGCCTTTTCGCGGAATTTACGCGATGACGGTGAGCGAATATGAAGCAGGCGGTAACGCGAGTCTTCATGGTGCGCCATGGCGCGACCGTATTGAGCGCTGAAGATCGCTTTGCCGGCGCGACGGATGTGGCGCTGTCCGACGAAGGCCGCGAGCAAACCCGCCGCCTGGCCGATCGTCTCAGTCACGAAAAAATCATGGCTATCTATGCGTCGCCCTTGGGCCGCACCGTTGAAACGGCAAGCATCCTGGCGGCGCCGCACAAACTCGAGGTTCAGACGCGTGACGGGTTTCGTGAGATTAACCACGGACGCTGGGAGCAAATGACGCGGCGCGAAGTGGAAGAGAAATTTCCCGAAGAAGCGGCGGAGTGGGAAAAGGACCCGTACACTTTTGCGCCGCTCGGCGGCGAAAGTGGTTTGGCGGTGACCGCTCGCGCATTGCCGGCGTTGATCGAGCTCGTTCGAATTCACCCGGGCGAAAATATTCTGGTGGTGTCGCACAAAGCGACCATTCGGCTGCTACTGAGCTCGCTCCTCGGGTTTGATCCGCGCCGTTATCGCGACAATCTCGATCAGAAACCGGCTGCACTGAACATTGTCGATTTTCGCGATGCCACTCGCGCGCGGTTAACTTTATTCAACGACACTTCGCATTACGACAAAACGGGAAGTGCCATCCCGGAGATCCCGCAGTCGCGTTTGTCGAAATGGTGGAACGCGCGCGGCGCGTAGCGCATTCGATAGGCTCACACGTTCTCTGTTTGCTTTCTTCGGTCGAGAAGCTTGCTCGTAAGTTTCGCGATTACTGCTTCGGACTGTTTCTGACCGATCAGGTCGTCCATTTCCTGAGGATCTTTCTTAATGTCGAACAATCGATATGGTTCGCCAGCTCGATTCAGCATCAGTTTCCAGTCGCGATCGAGATACATCATTTCGAGCGCGAATTCTGAAATGGCAAACTGCCGGCGCTCGATGTTTGGATCTTGAAGGAGGGGAGTCAATGATTGCGCGAAGTGGGTATAATTGATTTTGGCCCCGGCGAAGTCGGCCAACGTCGGGCCCGCGTCAAACAATTCGACTGGAGATTCGATTATTTTTCCAGCGAGCGACGATCCTTTCAGTTCCGGGATTCGCACGATCAGCGGAATGCGCACCGCGGGATTCAAAAAATTCGATTTATGGATCAAATCGTAATCGCCGTTCATCTCCCCGTGGTCGGAAGTGAACAAGATGATCGTCCGGTCCCATTCTCCTCGGGTTTCAATTTCCTTGAGAACTTGTCCGATCTGATCGTCGATCAAGGTCACTTTTCCTGCGTAACTGGCGCGCAGCTCCCGGGCATTGCCGATCCTGCCTGGCGATTCAGCGAACTTTTGATCCAGTTCTCCCTTGGGGCCGTGATCTCGAACTCGAGGTCGTTTGACCGGTTCCGGCATGTCGTCCGGGCGGTAGATGCTGGCGTAAGGCTCGGGTGTGTCCCACGGTTCGTGCGGTCCGGCGAAACTGACCCAGCAGAACCACGGTTGCGGTCGTTTGTAATTGCGAAGGTAATTTTTCGCCTGCCGGCCGACATAGACATCGTAATACTCCGCCAACGGAAGGGGCGACGGCCGAACCAGCGTCTTATTTTTTCCAGCGCGTTCATTGATATCTTTCCGAAACGCCTCGAGCAGGCCTAACGACTCCCAACGTGCCGTCATATGACAAATGGTGTCGACGCTGGCGCGCGGTCCCCTGATTTCGTCGACATCGTCAAGGCCGTAAGAATTCAGAACGTGCTCAAACTTGCGGATGTCCGGCCCGCGCCGATGCAAGGCTGCTTTTCCGAACAAGCTCGTTCGGTAGCCGGCATTGCGGATTGCAGCCATCCAAGTCGGGGTTCCTTCCGGCAATTCGAATGGGCAATTATCCCAGACATCGGTGTTATGAGGATAACGCCCGGTCGCGAGTGAGACCCGTGCTGGAAGGCAGACCGGCGAATTGGTTACGCAATTCCAAAATCGAACGCCCTCGTGCGCGATCCGATCGATATTCGGAGTTTTGACCCAGTTTCCGGTGCAGCCGAGCGCGTCGGCCCGAAGCTGGTCGCACATGATAAATAAGATGTTGGGCTTAGTCTTCATCGACCGGCGCCTGATTTGAAAAGCGACCGGAAACGGTCACGCCAATTGCGCCGCGCGTAAATAGCGTCCGCCAATTTTCGAAAAGAAAGATAGGATTGAGACGCGTAAAGCTGGTGCAGATCGCAGTAAGAGCCCGACTCGGTACTGATATCCAATCGCAGCGGTGATGCAGTTTCCGGGCGCCCGAATGCTGCCATCAACCGATCGTTGGATGCTTCGAAGCGATTGCGCAGTCGCGCGAGATCTGCGTTGCTCAGAAGACTGCGAGTTTCGTGAAGCCCGAGACGCCGCGAAGCTTTTTCACTCGCCGCTCGGCGACGCAGAAAATCCGAGTAATCAATTGGAGTTTTCAGATCTAGCAGATACGCCAGCTCGTAAACATTGAGCGACACCTGAGCGCGGTCGATGTCGATCAAATCGGGAATGGGTTCAAGTCCGGCAGCAGCAATGAAAGTACCGAACACATCGGAGGCGGCTTCATCATAGAACACGATCTTGCAATTTCCGAAAGCAGCGCGCCACGCCTCGAAATGAGCGAACCAATCGGGACGGCACAACCGTTCGCCGTCCGTGTCGCAAAGACGGGCGACGAATGTGCTGATGTCTTCGTGGATCTCGTTCACCTTCACCATCTGATTGAAGTAGGAATCGATCCAACGATCTTGTCGCCGCACAAAAAGGACAACCACGCACGGCACAGTTTTCGGGAGCAGATCGCGAAGCCGGCGCGCGTGATTCGGTCGAAAATTCTCGGCTGAGAGCACGACTGATTCCGAATCCGGCCGCCAATCTTGGAGGAGTTCGGTCACAAGCCGGGCCGGGTCCAGCGCGCCGACATCGATTTTCGGGAAAGCCCGCTGGAACGTGAGCGACGGCCGTCGACTCAACGCTGTCGCCAAGAGTTTCGCGTTGCCCGCTATTTCGGCGACAACAGGAAGGACGGGCAAGTAAATACCGTGTTTTCGCAGATGGCTCGGGTCAACTCGGAGCCGGCGTTGAAGATAAGTCGAGGCCGTCTTGGGAGCGCCGACGTGAAGAACAATCCGCGGACTGTTCGCCGCCGCCATCACAGCGGGACCTTCACTGCTTTGACCAGTTTGCCCTTCTCGTATCGGTGGAGGTAGCCTTTTTCGAGGGAACCAGCATTTGGTGGCAACGGCTCATAGGAATGCCAGATCCGAATCGAGCCGCTGATTAACTCGCCGAAGGCTCGATAATTAAAACTTGGAGACAAGGTGTAGGGATTGAAACCCTGAAGCTCTATCGCCAGCGAAAGATACGTTTGGTCGCTCCAGACTTGGTCGCGATACTTTTTCGCCAAAACCAGGGTCGATTCGAACACGGCTTGCACGTCCGGTCGACGCGGTGCACAAAAGATCACTCCCGAATTGTAAATGATTTGGCCTAGTGGTGTGACTCCTTCTTTTAACATGACTTGGCGGAAGTCCCGAAAATCTTCGAGCGAGTAATGAGGCGCGGGCACCATTGCGATCCCGTGTTTCTCCGCTTTTTCAAATCCGAGTGTTACATCGCCGATCACGCGCGTATCGGCGTCCAGGAGCAAGGCCGTCTCTATTTGCTCCGGGAGACAAAGGAAGAACTCGGTTTTCCGCGCCTTGCCCGAAAGCTGCGAATCGTGTCGCACAACTTCTATGCCCGCCGGTAAACCGCCGACATCGGTCGCAGTATCGGTGATCAGGAATATCGGATACGGCGGTAGCTGGCTTTCGCGGATGCAATGCGTCACCAAATCGATGTATTTGGCGCCCCAACCGAAAAAGATGATCGCGCGGTTGTTCTTCATCGACATCCTGAAATTGCCGGCAGCGGAGGATATTGCTCATCAGCGTTCGCCATGGCAAGTGTCGGGGTGGCCAATTTCGCTCCATTAGTAATCGGTGCGACCGGTGGCTCCGGAACGCGTGTGATCGCGCGCATCGCCAAGCTCGCCGGTTATAATCTCGGGACCAAACTGAATTCGGCGGAAGACTCACTCGCATTTTATTCGTTTCACGAGAGGTGGATTAATCCATTCGTCTCCGCGAAGCGCCGCGGACATGCATTGACACCTTGGCAGTCGGCCCGGATGAAAGAAGATTTTCACGCGGCTCTGGCGAGCCACATCCCCGAAGCGGAGCGACGTGGAACGCGTTGGGGCTGGAAAACGCCGCGGAGCATTTATCTGCTCCCTTTCCTCCATGCGCAATTCGCGCAATTAAAATTCATCCATGTTATGCGCGACGGTCGTGACATGGCGCTTTCCCAGAACCAAAATCAGCTTCGCAAACATGGACGCGCCGTGCTGAGCTGGGGCGAACGCCTGTTTGGTTCGATGCCAGAGCGCTCGGTATTGCTATGGGAGAAGGTCAATTCTCAGGCTGCCGATTACGGCAAGACCCGTCTTCGCGAAAGCTATCTCCGTGTTCGCTTTGAAGATCTTTGCGCCAAACCTTTGGAGACGACTGCGCAGATTCTCAACTTTCTGGAAGCGGCGGTTGATCCCGAACCGATCACGCGGGCGGAAATAACGCCACCGAGAAGTCTCGGCCGTTGGAAAACGTGTTCCCCGGCGATTATTAGCAAGCTGGAAGCGACGGCGGGAACTTCACTGCACCGGTTCGGGTATCTAGAGTAGAGAAGACCGTCCGAACCGGATGCGCTACGGCCAACCCGCGCCGCAGCCAGTCCGTTTGTCTCTCGGACGAATCCGTCCGACGGTGGACCGGTGGCGGACAAGATCGACCCGCCTACGCCCCGGGGCTACGGCGCGGCGAGCAATCGATCAAATTCGGACTTTGCAATCAGGCTTTCTCTTTCAATATTGAGAGGCTAACTTTTTGTCGAATGGACGCTTCCACTTCTCTTCCCGCAACCGCGGGACATCACGACCCACACGCGCACGCCGGGGAACACGAGCACCACGAGCTCGGATGGTGGCGGAAATACATTTTCTCGACCGACCACAAAGTCATCGGGATCCAGTACGGCCTTTGCGGCCTGGTTTTTCTCTTTTTCGGCTTTTCCCTGATGATGATCATGCGCTGGCAGTTGGCGTATCCCGGACAGGCGCTGCCGGTGATTGGGAAGTGGCTGCCGTATTTCTTTGGGCCCAACACCATGCCCGACGGCAAGATGACGCCCGAGTTTTACAATTCGCTGGGCGCGATGCACGGCACGATCATGATTTTCTTGGGCGTCGTGCCGGTGGCGTTCGCTGCGTTTGGAAATTTCGTCGTGCCGCTCCAAATCGGCGCGCCGGACATGACCTTTCCGAAAGTAAACGCCGCGAGTTTCTGGGCGTTCGGCGTCGGCGGAGTGATCATGTTGACCAGCTTTTTTGTTCCCGGCGGCGCGGCGAAAGGCGGGTGGACTTCCTATGTGCCGCTTTCGGATATCGCGGACAAAGGGCCAGGGTTCCATCCGTTCCTCAACGGGCAAACATTGTGGCTCCTCGGATTCATTTTCCTGATCACGTCGTCGTTGCTCGGCGCGGTCAATTTCATCACCACCATCATCCAACTGCGCGCCAAAGGCCTGACCTGGATGCGTCTCCCGTTTTTCGTCTGGTCGCAATTTGTCACCGCATTCTTGCTGTTGCTCGCGTTTCCGCCGCTTGAGGCCGCGATCGTCATGCAGCTGATGGATCGGACCGCGGCGACGAGCTTTTTCCTGCCGGCCGGAATGATCGTCAACGGTGCGCCGCTGCATATCAGTGGCGGCGGCAGTCCAATTCTATGGCAACACCTGTTCTGGTTCCTTGGGCATCCGGAAGTTTATGTTTTAATTTTGCCGGCGTTCGGAATTGTCGCCGAAATTCTCGCCAACAACTCGCGCAAGCCGCTTTGGGGCTACAAATCGCTCGTCTTCTCCGTGCTCGTGATCGGATTTTTGTCGTTCGTCGTCTGGGCGCACCACATGTGGCTTACCGGAATGGGCTCGACCGTGAGCGCGTTTTTCCAAACGACTACGCTTCTCATTTCGATTCCATCGGTCATCATCCTCAGCGCCTTTTTCATTTCGCTCTGGGGCGGTTCGATCCGGTTCACGGTGCCGATGTTATGGGCAACCGCGTTCCTTCCCATGTTCGGGATTGGCGGACTGACCGGCATACCGTTGGCGTTTAACTCAGCCGATCTCTACCTGCACGATACCTATTACATCATTGCGCATTTTCATTACATCGTCGCTCCGGGAACGATCTTCGGATTGTTCGCCGGCGTTTATTATTGGTATCCAAAGGCGACCGGGCGCGTCATGAACGAGTTCTGGGGCAAAGTGCATTTCTGGCCGTCGCTCATTTGCATGAACGTAATTTTCCTGCCGATGTTTTTGCAGGGAATGCTCGGCATGCATCGTCGCTGGTACGATGGCGGCCAAGGCTGGACCCTTTCCGGTGAACACATTTGGGGCCTGACCGGCTTTCAATGGAACACGCCGATCTCGTGGGCGGCGTGGATCATGGGACTCGCGCAGATTCCATTCATCATAAATTTCTTCTGGAGCATCAAGCACGGGAAGAAAGTGAACGACAATCCTTGGGAAGCGACCACGCTGGAGTGGACCGCCCCTTCACCGCCGCCGCACGGAAACTTTATCATCACTCCGGTTGCTTACCGCGGGCCCTACGAATACAGCCTGCCCGGCCGCGAAAAAGATTTCACCATGCAGAACGAACCGGTCGAGCCGGCCGAGCGATCCCGGCGAGCGACCGAGCCGGCACTGGTGCATTAACGAATGGAAATTCCGTACACAATCTCCACTCGACCGGACACCGGTCTGTGGAACGCGAAGATCGGCATCTGGTTGTTTCTCGCGTCCGAAGTGATGCTCTTCGGTGGACTTTTTTCCGCCTACATTTTCCTTCGGCTCGATGCTCAACCGGGCGAGTGGCCGCACGGGCTGCTCAACGTTCCGGTCGGGACGATGAACACGGCGATCCTGATCATGTCCTCGGTCACGGTCGTTTTGGCTTGGGCCGCGCTGAAGATGCGCCGGTACCGTGCCTATTGGTGGTACATGCTCGCCACCATCATGTGCGGCATCATCTTTCTCGTCGTAAAACTTTACTACGAATGGCCGCAAAAGTTTGAACACTACGGCATTTTCATCAAACCGGGCGCGCTCGAAAAATATGAGCGGTATCTCGGTAACAATCGCCGGACGGAGAAGGGGATGGAGCCGCGGATCGAGATCAGCGGTCACTTGCACAATCCGGAAGCGCTCAAGGACCCGAACGTCAAGGAGTACGAAATCGGACTCGATCCGGTCTTCGTGGATCCGAACAATCCGGCGAATGATCGTCCGCATTTTCTTTACGCTCCGCCAACCGACCACATCGCGAAGATCGAGAAGGAAGACGTTGAGCGAATTGATTCGTTCGGCCCGTGGCATAGCGCGTATTTCGCGAGTTACTTCACCATTACCGGATTGCACGGGGCCCACGTGCTCGCCGGCGTCCTCGTTTTCATTTATATGTGGCTGCCAGTCAGCAAGAAACTTTATCAACGCAATCCAGAGCACTTGGCTAATCGCGTCGAGGTCTGCGGATTGTTCTGGCACTTTGTCGATCTTGTCTGGATTTTTGTGTTTCCGCTCTTTTATTTGCTCTAAGCCATGAACAACCCGCCTGACATCTCACAAGACCCGGCTGAGCACGAGGAGTACGCGCACGGCATCCAAAAGCACGTCAAAGGCTACTTGATGGTCGGCGCCGCGTTGATTGTTTGCACTGCCCTCACGGTCGGATTGTCGTATGTGAATTTCGGCTCGCCAAAAGCGAACATCATCGTCGCCCTGCTCCTCGCGGCCTTTAAAGTCAGTCTCGTCGGTGCAGTCTTTATGCATCTCGCCGCCGAAAAAAAATTGATCTACCGCGTCCTGATTTTCACCGGCTTTTTCGTGCTCGCTCTTTTTTGGCTTACGTATCTTGCCTGGTACAACCCTATCGTCCGCTAATGTCGCTCAAAGCCTTTCATATCGTCTTCGTAATTTTTTCAACGCTGCTCGCGTTGGGCGTGGGCGGCTGGTGTATCTGGGTCAATCTCGTCGAAGGCGCGCCGGTTTATCTCGCGGGCGCGGTCGCTTCGTTTGGCTCCGCGCTTGCCCTTGTCATCTACGGCGTTTGGTTTTATCGAAAAATGAAACGGCTCCGCATCATCACATGAAAAAGTTTTTGGCGATTTTGTTGTTCTCGATCTTGCTCGTCGCGCAGCAGGCGAGCGCGTGTCCATTTTGTTACGGCGCGAAAGATGGCAAATCGACTGAGCACATGGCGGTGGCGATTTGGTTTCTTTTCGGCGCGGTCATGTCGGTAATGGGCGGGATTGGCGCGTTCAGCTTCAAGATTTGGCGACATGGCCGGATGCCGCTCG
Source organism: uncultured Chthoniobacterales bacterium (assembly GCA_955652155.1). GTDB lineage: Bacteria > Verrucomicrobiota > Verrucomicrobiia > Chthoniobacterales > UBA10450 > AV40. Next base: position 11,531 of record CATPAT010000063.1, read on the forward strand.
AACCGCATCAGGAAATCAACGAAGAAGACTTGGACAAATTCGATGAGTAGCCTCGCGCTCATTAACGAATTTCTTGGTCAGCCGCCGAACGCCTCCGAGCATGGCTACCAGATCGATCACATCATCGAATTCGCGCACTGGTTTATGGGTGCGCTTTTCGTCGGATGGTCGGCCTTTTTCGTTTTTGTGC
>CATPAT010000064.1 GCA_955652155.1 uncultured Chthoniobacterales bacterium
CACTTCGCGCAAACCGCACAGTTCCTTTACGTCGCCGACGCGCTCGGCCACGCGGCGATGTGGCACGCCTTTGAGCGCGGCACGGTAATCAAGGTATTCCGTTACCCGCATATCATTATAGAGGGGAACATTTTCCGGCATATAACCGAGGCGTGACCGCGCCTGGAGTGATTGCTCGAACACATCGAAGCCCGCAATGGAGGCGCGGCCGGATGTGGCCGGCATGAATCCCGCCAGAATCCGCATGGTCGTGGTTTTGCCCGCGCCGTTCGGACCCAGAAAACCCATGATCTCGCCCTGGCCGACCTCGAAATTCAGATCCCGGATCGCGGTCTGACCCGCGTAACGCTTGGTTAAGTTTTCGACTTTGATCATTCTGAAATCATTTGATGAGACAACTGAGCCATTAATGCGTTGCCAAAAATTTCTCGTCTGTCAACGGGCGGCTAGCGTGACGGTCTCGAGTCGCCTTCCGGCGCCACCCGCGCGGACAACGCCCACTGTGAAATCGACACTGGTTCCGCTACTGGCGCGGCCGAGCAGGTTCTCAATATCCTTCACTGAACTCACGTCGTGCTTGCCGACGCGGTAAATCACCAGGCCCCGCTCGATCCCTGCTTCTTCGGCCGGACTATTTGGTTCGACCGCGCTGATCAGAACACCGTGCCCTGGCTCATAACCGAGCGCGTCCGTTAGTTCCTCGTTCAAATCCTGCAATTGCACCCCAAACATCCGCTCGGCGCTGGAGGTCGATGTTTCGTCGGCTGCCGGCTGATTTTTCCCTCCGGGATGTTTCTCAGCGAACGCTTTGAAATTCTTCACACTGTCGCGCACGACATCGGCCGGGATGGCGAATCCAAGTCCTTGTGTCGGGACGCCTTGGGGGGTGAAAGCCATTTTCGCGGAACTAATTCCAACGAGCCGCCCCGAAATATCGATCACCGGCCCGCCACTGTTTCCGGGGTTAATTGCCGCGTCCGTTTGCACCAGGTTTTTGTAGTCCATGTTCTCGATACTGATGTCGCGCTTGGTCGCGCTCAACACGCCCCGGCTGATCGAGCTGCCGTAGCCGACCGCGTTGCCGACGACGAGGACCGTTTCGCCTAACAGGTTCGGCGAAATGTTGTCTAGGTTGATGAACGGAAATGAATCTTTCGAATCAATCTTGATGAACGCGAGGTCCATCTTGTCATCGCCGGTGATGTAATGCGCGTTGTAAGTCTTGCCGTTGTTGGTCGTTACTTGGATCTTCAAGTCGGCCGCGCGCGCGACCACGTGCTGATTGGTCACAATATACCCGGCTGGGTCCACAATGAACCCGGAACCGAGACTTTGCAGCGTTTGCCGGATCTCCCGCGGACGTCCCCGGTAATAACCGAAAAATTGCGCGTAAAAATCTTCGATCGGATCGCGGACGCTCCGCCGGATCACGCGCTCGGTGTTAATATTGACGACGGCCGGCAAGACCTTCGCAACTGCCAGCACAGCGGGCTCAGCCGCCGGATCGGCCTGGGCCAGGCAAGATGTCGATCTTACCAGCGTTAGTACGGCGGCGACGATCGGCGCGGGCCAAATTTTTCCATGAACTCCCATTTGTGCGGTGCAAGTAACGAAGCTGCCTCCGCACTGTCAACTTGATGGAAACTGTAGCCGAAGGGCCCCAGAGCACTTGCCGCTCGGCGCAATCGTCCGAGATTAAATGTGCCATGCGCACGTCCATTGCCGCTCGAGCTAATCTGGAACTGATCGACCAGAATTATCAGCGCTGGCAGGAGGATCCCGCGTCGGTTGATCCAAGCTGGGCGGCATTTTTTGAGGGATTCGAGCTGGGCAATTTGCCGCAGCGAAATGGCGCTGCTGCTACCGCGGCGCAGCGTCCAGGTGTGCGCGAAAGTCCGCTTCAGACGCGGATCGACGGGCTGGTTTATGCGTATCGAACGTTAGGCCACACTATCGCGCGGGTGAATCCGTTGGCGGAAAAACGCCCGGAAAATCCGCAGCTCACACTGCGCGAACTCGGTTTTAGCGAAAAGGACCTCGATCTTCGCGTCTCCTCAAAATTCTTCCACGATAATGAAGAGATGACGTTGCGCGAGATGATCGCGCGTCTGCAAAAAATCTACGCGGACTCGATCGGCGCCGAGTTCATGCACATTCAGAACACGCGGATGCGCAATTGGGTGTTGCACCGGCTCGAATCGCGCGCCGACAAACATTCGACGGCGCGACAGGTCAAAATCGCCCTCTTGCGTGCGTTGATGGAAGCCGAGTCGTTCGAAGTTTTTCTGCACTCGCGTTACGTCGGACAGAAGCGCTTTTCGCTCCAGGGCGCGGAATCGCTGATGGTGATTCTCGATAGCATTCTGCACAAATGTCCGACCGCGGGCGTCGAGGAAATTTGCATGGGCATGTCGCATCGCGGCCGGCTCAACGTGCTCGCGAATTTTTTGAAGAAATCACTTCGCGTCATATTTACCGAGTTCAGTGAGAATTACGTTCCCGAGCTGGTCGCCGGTGATGGCGACGTAAAATATCATCTTGGTTACCACACCGTCCGAAAACTTTCCGCCGGCGCTGAAGTCGAAATTCGTCTCTCGGCAAATCCAAGTCATCTCGACGCGGTTGATCCCGTGGTCGAAGGAACCGCGCGTGCGCGGCAACGCATTCGCGGCGACACCGAGCATCGGCGCAAAGTTTTGCCGCTCTTGCTTCATGGCGACGCGGCTTTCGCGGGACAGGGGATCGTTGCCGAAACATTGAACATGTCTCAACTGCACGGTTACGGAACTGGTGGCACGGTGCACGTGGTTGTGAACAATCAGATCGGTTTCACCACCATTCCCGAAGATGCGCGCTCGTCGATGTATGCCACCGACATCGCCAAGATGATTGAGGTGCCGATCTTTCACGTGAACGGCGACGATCCACTCGCGTGCATGCAGGTCAGCCAGCTCGCGCTCGATTTTCGCCAGGAATTTGGCCGGGACATCGTGATCGACATGTATTGTTACCGCCGCTTCGGGCACAACGAAGGGGACGAGCCCGCGTTCACTCAACCCGATCTTTACGCGAAGATCGACAAGCATCCGTCGGTTGCGCAGTTGTACAAGCGCGAGCTGCTCGAATCCGGCGCAATGACGGACGACGATGCGGCCTCGCTCGAAACGGAATTCGGTCTCCGCCTCGAAATGACGCTCGACGACGTCAAAGCGATCGAAAAGCAGAAAGCGAATGAGCAGGCGAAGTTCAAGGAATCATCCGCCGTATTCCAGCCGGAGTACACCAGTTCGCCGGTCTCGACCGCGATCAATCCAAAGGAGCTGAAGACGATTGTCGATGCGCTCACGCGTGTGCCGGACGATTTCAACGTTCAGCCGAAGATCAAACGCATCGTGCTCGAGCATCGCCGGAAAGTCTTTGAAAACGGCGGGGCTTACGAATGGCATTACGCCGAACTGCTCGCGTTTGGTGCGCTCCTTCTCGAAGGAACGCCGGTGCGCTTGTCCGGTCAGGACAGCGCCCGCGGAACTTTCAGCACACGGCACGCGATTCTTTACGACGCAAAAACCGGCGCGCCTTATGTGCCGCTGATGCATCTCGCTGAAAAGCAGGAGCGTATTTGCATCTACAACAGTTTGCTCTCGGAAGCCGCTGTCCTCGGTTTCGATTACGGTTATTCGCTCGATTATCCGAGCATGCTTTGCTTGTGGGAAGCCCAGTTCGGAGATTTCTCGAATGGCGCGCAAACCATCGTCGACCAATTCATCGTTTCGGCTGAATCGAAATGGCAGCGGCCGAGCGGGATCGTGTTGCTGCTGCCCCACGGCTACGAAGGACAGGGCCCCGAACATTCCAGTGGCCGCCTCGAACGCTTTCTTCAACTTTGTGCCGAGGACAATATTCAGGTCTGCAATCTAACTACGTCGGCGCAGTACTTTCACTTGCTCCGTCGACAAATGAAGCGCGATTTCATCAAACCGCTCGTGATCATGACGCCGAAGAGTTTGTTGCGCGCCGAATTTGCGTCGTCGGCTGCGAAAGACTTTACCAGTGGAAAATTCGAGGAAATTCTCGGTTCTCCCGAAGTTGGACCGGCCAACAAAATGAAACGCGTCATTCTTTGTTCCGGCAAAATTTACTACGACCTGATCAATTACCGCGCGGAAAAGAAGATCGACGACGCCGCTATCATTCGAATCGAGCAGCTTTATCCGCTGCACGAAACGAAATTGAAATCGATGATGAAAGGTTTTCCGAAAACGATAGGAATCGTCTGGTGCCAGGAAGAACCAGAGAATATGGGCGGATGGAGTTTCATCGAGCCGCGTTTGCGTAAACTTTTCGAACGCGAAATCGCTTATGCCGGTCGCGATGCCAGCGCCAGCCCTGCCGTTGGCTCGCTCGTACGACACAAACGAGAACAAGCCTGCGTCGTTGCCGACGCCTTCAAGGTTTGACGTCGTAGCTGCTATCCTCACCGGCAGTTGAAAATCTTCCGTTCGACCAGCAACGCGCTTTGCGCTTAGTTAGGCGCGGTGAGCGTCGAAGTAAAAATTCCAGCCGTTGGCGAATCGATCACGAGCGGAATCGTTTCGGTCTGGCACAAGAAATCGGGCGATTTCGTCAATGCCGGTGACGCGCTCTTCACTCTTGAGACTGACAAGGTTTCGACTGAGATCGCGGCCGAAACATCCGGCGTGCTCGACACGATTGTTCCTGAAGGCCAGGAGGTAAAAATCGGCGAAGTCGTCGCCACGATCGACGATTCGAAGAAAGCGCCCGCAGCCAAGCCCCCAGAAGAGAAAGCCCCTGCAAAATCCGAGACGAAAGCGGCCGCCCCTCCCAAAGAAAAATCTGCCGATGCGAAAACTGCCAGTCCGGCTCGGACTCTGTCGCCGGCTGTTCGTCGTATTGTCGACGAAGAACATCTCGACCCAGAGAAAATTTCAGGGACCGGTCCGGCCGGACGCCTGACAAAAGCGGACGCGCTCACGGCCGCACAAAATCGCGGTGCGAGTGAGAAAAAGATCGACATCGAGCCCGCCACGGCGGGTTCGTCCGTTGGCGGACAATCGGCCGATGGCCGGTTCGTTCGGAAAAAGATGTCGCCGTTGCGCCGGAAAATCGCGGCGCAGCTGGTAATGGCGCAGCACACGGCCGCGATTCTGACCACATTTAACGAATGCGACATGAGCGCAGTTCAGGAATTGCGCGCAAAGTCTCAAGAAGCGTTCACGAAAAAGCACGGCGTGAAGCTGGGGTTCATGTCGTTCTTCATCAAAGCATCGGTCGAAGCGCTCAAGGCCGTGCCGGTGGTCAACGGACGGATCGAAGACGAGGATTTCATCCAAAACAATTTCTACGACATCGGCGTTGCAGTTGGAACGGAGCGCGGATTGGTCGTGCCGATTGTGCGCGATGCCGACAAAAAATCATTCGCCGATCTCGAGCGCGACATTGCGACCTACGCGACAAAAGCGCGTGAAGGGAAATTGAAGATCGAGGATTTGACCGGCGGCACGTTTACGATTTCAAACGGCGGCGTTTACGGCTCGCTCTTGAGCACGCCCATTGTGAATCCGCCCCAAAGCGGAATTCTCGGTATGCACAAAATTATGCCACGACCAATCGCGGTCGATGGCAAAGTGGAAGTGCGCCCGATGATGTATCTCGCGCTCAGTTACGATCATCGCGCGATTGACGGCAAGGAAGCCGTGTCGTTTCTGATTAAAGTGAAAGAAGGCATCGAGGACCCAAAGAAGTTGCCGCTGGATTTTTAATGTTCACTTTCTGTCATGTTGAGCAGAGCGAAACATCTCTGACTCCTCCAATCGCATGCGCGATCACGACTACTGGGTGTACATTTTAACCAACAAACATCGCACGACTTTGTATATCGGTATGACGAATGACTTGCAGCTCCGCTTGTGGCAGCACAGATGGGGAGAGAAGAGCGGCTTCGCGAAACGCTATCACTTAAACCGACTGGTTTGGTTTGAGCACTTTCGCGACGTAAACGACGCTATCGCATGCGAGAAGAGATTAAAAGGTTGGCCGCGGAGCCGAAAAATTGCGCTATCGAAAAAACAAATCCACATTGGCTGGATCTGAGTGAAGAATGGGAGCACGAGCCCAATGTTCAGGATGCTTGGAATACGGAGGAAATGGTCAAAGATTCTTCGCTCCGCTCAGAATGACATAGCGAACATATGGATGAATTTGATGTCGTAATCATTGGTTCAGGACCGGGCGGCTATGTCGCCGCGATCCGGGCGGGACAGCTCGGTCTCAAAACCGCCATGGTCGAGAAGGACAAGGATCTCGGCGGCACTTGTTTGAACGTGGGCTGCATTCCAAGTAAAGCCCTCCTGACGTCGAGCGATCATTTCATTTTCGCGAAAAAGGAAGCGGAGAAGCACGGCATCGTCATCGGCAGCGTGGATGTCGATCTTAATAAGATGCAGCAGCGCAAGGAGAAGGTCGTGAAAACGCTGACGGGCGGCGTGCGCGCGCTGATGAAGACCAACAAGGTGACGACCTTCGAAGGCTTCGGCACAATAACCGCGCCCGGAAAAGTTTCGGTCAAATCCTCGGACGGAAAGACGCAGGAGATCGAAACTAAAAACATCATTATCGCGACTGGCAGCGCGCCGATCGAATTGCCGTTTGCGAAATTTGACGGCAAAACAATCGTCAGCAGCACCGAAGCGCTTACTTTCACAGAACCGCCGCGCGAATTCCTCGTTGTCGGCGCGGGCGCGATCGGTCTTGAGCTTGGATCGGTTTGGGCCCGGCTTGGTTCCAAAGTGACCATTCTCGAATTCTTGCCGCGGATCGCCGTCGGCTTCGATCTCGAGTTGTCGAACCTGCTTCAACGATCGCTAACCGGACAAGGCATTACCTTCCATCTCGAAACCAAGGTCAGCGCGATCAAGATCGACAATGGCCGTGTTACTGCGACCGCCACCAAAGGAAACGAAGAGTTAAAATTTGAGGCCGACAAAGTTCTTGTCTCCGTAGGGCGCAAACCGTTCAGCGAAGGTCTCGGCGCGGAGAAAGTCGGAGTTGAGTTCGACGAAAAGAAGCGGATCAAAGTCGACGAGCATTTTAAGACGAATGTCGACGGCATCTACGCGATCGGTGACGTAATCGCGGGCCCGATGTTGGCGCACAAAGCCGAAGACGAAGGAATTGCGTGTGTGGAAAGGATCGCCGGCAAAGATGGCCATATTAATTATGATGCGATCGCGGGAATCATTTACACGAATCCGGAACTGGCCGGTGTCGGTTTGACGGAAGATCAGGCGAAAGAGAAGGGGATCGATTATCGGGTCGGGAGATTTCCATTCCGCGCCAACGCTCGCGCAATTGCGAATGATGACCTCGATGGAATCGTCAAATTTGTGGCCGACGCGAAAACCGACCGGATTCTTGGCGCACACATTTTGCAGCACGCGGCGTCGGAACTAATCGCCGAAGCGGTTTCAGTAATTGAATTTGGCGGCAGCTCTGAAGATCTCGCGCGCACCTGTCATTCGCATCCGACTTTGAGCGAGGCGGTGAAAGAAGCGGCGATGAATGTGGAAAAGCGGGCGCTTCATATTCTCAATCGCTGATGTTGTAACCGAGGACACTGTCCTCGGTTCCGAACTCATTCTCGTGCGAGTTGCGCTTCCCGCCGTTGAATCACCAACAGCGCCACCAGGCCGGATATCGCGCAAACGATCCCGCCTAACGCCAGCGCGAAGGGAGTGCTGAACCAATGCGCAACGGCGCCGGCTTCAAGACTGCCAAGGGGGATCATCGCGCCGAAAATGAGCGACCACACGCCCATGACGCGGCCGCGCATATCGTCGGGCACGATGGTTTGCAGCACCGTATTCGTCGTCGAGAAAAATAGGAGCATTCCGAACCCACCGACGAAGAGAAATGCGAGCGCGACGTAGAAATTTCGCGTGAACGAAAACGCGAGTAGCGCCGCCGAAAATAACCAGACACCGCCGAGCGCGAGCTTTCGTGGCGCAAAGAGATGTCCATAGGTTGCTACGACAAGCGCGCCAACAAGGGCGCCGACCCCACTGGCCGACATCAAGACACCAAAACCGTCCGCGCCGCGTCCGAGCACGTCACGCGCGAACGCGGGCATGATTACCATATAAGACCAACCGAAAATGCCGACCGCCAGAAACAACAGCAGAATCATGCGCACACGAGGATGTTGAAACGAATAGACGATTCCGTTCCAGGCATGTTCCGTCGGAGAAATGACGTCGATGTTCCGTTCGAATGCCGGCAGTCGCATCATTAGCAATCCAACGATGACTGCGACGAAACTGAGACCGTTGAACAAAAAGCATGCCGAAACCCCAACTGCGCCGATCATTAGCCCGGCGAGCGACGGACCGATCACCCGTGCGCCATTGACGATCGAGCTGTTGAGCGAAATTGCGTTGAGCAAATCTTCGCGACTCGTCATCTCAACGGTGAACGCCTGTCGCGCGGGCATATCAAACCCCATCGCGATGCCGTTGAGCGCCGCCACGATGACAATGAACGTGGCGTTGGCAAACCCGGCCCAAACTCCAATCGCGAGCAAAAACGCGCACATCATTTGCGCGGTCTGGGTCGCGATCAGAATCGACCGTTTCGGATAAAGATCGGCGAGTGATCCGCCCCAGACTGAGAACAACATCATCGGCGCCGAACCAATGGCCGCGACCGCGCCGAGAAGAAATTTTGAATTGGTGATCTCGTAAACGAACCAGCTCATGGCTGTTTGCTGCATCCAGGTGCCGATGAGCGAAACAAGCTGGCCCCAAAAGAAGAGACGGTAATTGCGATGGCGTAACGCCCGGAAAGTGTGTCGCCAACTGATGCCGCCAACTGGCATTCGGCGCGGGCGGCCGCTGATATCCTCGGGGACCTGCGCGGTTTCGGTATTGGCCATAACGATATTGTAGCTGCGGACGCTGTCCGCGGCGACGGGGACAACCTCCCCGCCTACAGCCAGACGTCGGTCACGATGCACCGCGCAATCGAACGGTCGTTGGACCGCGTCAGGGACAAAATTTCATTGGCGAAATTGTCAGCAGGAAAATGCATACCCAGGGAGACGTCCTGACGGGCTGGTATGGCGGAGCCGGGACGGATTACAAGCTGACTGATATTGTCAGCGTCGGCGTGGAGTACAAACACATCGATTGGGGCGATGTGACCGAGAACCTCTTGGCCGGCAATGGCCCGATCTTTTCTGGAAAACACAATCTCGACTTAACTGCCGACCAGGTGGTGTTCAAAGTGAACATTCTCGTCGGGCCGATCGGCCACTAAAAGCTGTGCTAAATTCGTGGCGTGCAAAGCACCGCCGCGATCCTTCTCCGCAAACGCAAGTTTAGCGACACCAGTCTGATTGTCTCTTGGTGCACCGAGTCGTTAGGCTGCGTTCAAACGGTCGCCAAAGGCGCGCGTCGCGCCAAAACTCCGTTCGCGGGCAAGCTCGATCTTTTTTTCGAAGCGGAGATCTCGATCATCCCCAGCCGCAAATCGACCCTGCACACGCTGACCGAAGTCGTCCTCAAGAATCCGTTCGCCGGCATCCGCAAAAATTATTTCCGCACTCAAGCTGCCGCTTACTTTGTCGAGCTGATTGAGATTTGTACAGAGCGCGATCATCATGAGCCGGAGTTGTTTGCGCTTTTACGGCGCGCCTTTGGTTATCTCGATGCCAACGATCCGAACCTGCGCGCGATTTCGCATTTTGAAACTGAGCTGGCGCGTATCGCCGGCGTGCATCCGGCAGCCGCCGGAAAAAGAAGCGTCAAAGCCGACCCGGCCTTCGCGCTGGGTAATTTGTTCGGGAGATTGCCGCTCTCGCGCACGCCGCTCTTGAAAACGCTCGCATCCGAGGCGAAAGGCAAGGCAAAAGAGACCGCATGAGATTACGAATTATTGCTGCTGTCGCTGCCATCACCGTTTTGAGTTCGGTCGCGCTGGCGAACGAAACCTACAAATTCGATCAATTGCATTCGACCATCGGATTTTCGGTGCATCAGTTTCTCGGTACGACCCACGGAAAGTTTGCCAAATTCGATGGCAAGATCGAGATCGACCGCGAGCATCCGGAAAATTCCTCAGTGACCGCACGAATCGTTGTTCGCAGCATCGATACCGGAATCGTGAAACGCGATAATCATTTACGCAGCACGGAGTTTTTCGACGTCGAGAAATATCCCGACATCATGTTCAAAAGCCGCAGTGTGAAACAAACCGGTCCGCAAGAGGGGGACATTCTTGGCGACCTGACGATGCATGGCGTGAAAAAACCGATCGCGCTGCATGTGAAGTTGCTGACCTCACCGAGTGACAGCAAGCGAACGCGTTGGAGCGTGACGACGGATCCGCTCGGGCGTCGCGACTTCAATTTGGTGTTCGCGCAGGCGACGGAAAGTATGTCGGGAATTAGTCAAACGGTCGTGATTAACATCGAGATCGAGGCGACGGTGCAGTGACATGGTCATTTTCGTTCTTACCTGGGTTGGACTTGGTTGCTGGTGCGTTTGTTTCTGGTGGATGCATCGCATCTCGTCGCGTCAGGACGCGATGTTAAAAGAATTGCA
>CATPAT010000065.1 GCA_955652155.1 uncultured Chthoniobacterales bacterium
CTTCTCATCACGCACGTGTTGCTCGCGTTTGTCACGCTGCCGCTGGTGATCGTTACGCTGGTGCCAGTGTTCCGGCGTCGATGGGATCGCCATCGCCGGCTTGGGCGCTGGACAATGCCGATCTGGCTTTATGTTTCGGTCACCGGCGTGCTCGTTTATTTCATCCTCTACCATTGGTTCCCGCCGCCGAATCTTGCACTCGGCCAGCAGTTGATGTTTGCTCAGGGACGCAGCGACAAGGCAAAATGAGCCTATGGTGACGATCGCGACATTTAACGAGCCGGACAAAGCGAAGCGTCTAAAGCAGCGCTTTCAAGAGGCCGGCCTCAAGGCGGACATTCATAATGAGGGCCACCTTCAGGCGGTCGCGTTCATGTCCCGGCCGCAAGCCAACGCCAAAGTCATGGTGGACGACACCGATTTCGAACGCGCGCAGAATTTAATGATCGAATGGGAGACAAGCGATCCCGACGTCGCCGCCGCCATTATTCGCTGTCCGCAATGCGGATCGTCGAACATCGAGTATCCGCAAATGACGCGTAAGTTCATGACTCCGGCGTTGGTCGGGCTTCTCTGCGCGCTCAAAATCATTCCCAAGGAATTTTATTGCCAGGATTGCCATTACACTTGGAGCAATGAGGAAGAGCGCACCATCGGCCGGCTCTGGCACCGCTTCTTCCCGGGACGCGAGGAAGCGACCTAATTTTTCGGCGCATCGCGGCTGGAAATTGGCCGCGCCCGCGACAAAATTACCGCCCGCGCTATTTGATCCATGAAGTGGCTCTTTGTCCTGTTTCTCGCAATTATCATTTTCGGCGGCGCCGCCTGGTTCGGATACAACTTTGTTTTCAAGGAAGATATCCAGGTGCGCAAAGAACAGCGCGGCGAAGTCGCTCCCGAACCGCGCATCGATCTGGCCCTGCCGGAATTTGAGGAGGCGGCCAAATTGCGCCAGGACAGAAAAATTCCGGAAGCGCGCGCCGCCCTGACCGCTTTCATCCAAAAATATCCAACCAGCCCCCACGCCGAGGAAGCCAAGGACCTATTGGGCGAAGTGAATGTCGACATTCTTCTTTCGCGGACGCCGTCGCCCGAGAAAGAGGAATACATCGTCAAGCCCGGCGACGTTTTGCAGAAGGTCGCGCGCAAAGTAAAATCGACGCCCGAGTTGATTATGCGGATGAACAATTTGAACGGCACGATGCTTCACATCGGCGAACGCTTGCTCGTCTCGCATCCCGATTTTGCCATCGTAGTTCAGCGCAAACCAAAACTGCTTGTCCTCCTCAATCACGGCGGATTCTTCAAGCAATACCATGTGCGCGAGGAAAAATTGCCGGCCAAAGTCCCATCCAAAGTCACGACCAAGGTCGCCGAAGTGATGGCGTGGAACGGTGGCAAACGCGTCGGCTTCGGCACCAAAGAATTTATTGGCAGCACCCGCTGGATCCGGCTGAGCTCGCAGGCCTACACGGTTTATTCCGTTCCCGATTCGGCGCATCCGGCCTTGTCGCAGCCTCCGCCTCCACAGGGACTTGGCCTTGCCGCGGCGGACGTGGAAGAATTGAGCAGCCTCATCAATAATAAGACCCCGGTCACAATCACCGATTAGCGCAATGGACCTTCAACCGCTCGATTTTGAAAAGCCGATCCTGGAATTGGAACGGCGTCTGCAGGAGTTGAAGGCGCATTCGCGCGAGAACGATGTCGATCTTGGTTCGGAAGTAGAAGCGATCGAGGCCAAGTTGCGCGACACGCGCCGCCAGGTTTACGGAAGTCTGAGCGCGTGGCAGCGCGTCCAAATCGCGCGGCATGTGCAACGGCCGTTCGCGCTTGATTATGTCGAGCGCTGTTTCACCGGTTGGACCGAACTGCACGGCGACCGGCATTTCGCCGACGACAAAGCGATGCCGAGCGGACTTGCCATGCTCGATTCCCAACGCTGTGTCGTCATCACCCACCAAAAAGGCCGCAACACCAAGGAAAACGTGATGCGCAATTTCGGTTGCGCTCATCCCGAGGGCTATCGCAAAGCTCTCCGCCTGATGCGGCTCGCCCAGAAATTTTCGATGCCGGTAATTTCGTTGATCGACACGCCGGGCGCGTTTCCAGGAATCGGTTCGGAAGAACGGCACATCTCCGAAGCGATCGCGGTCAATCTGCGCGAGATGATGAATTTGCGGATACCGATTATTGCCGCCGTGATCGGTGAAGGCGGCTCGGGCGGTGCACTTGGCATTGGGGTCGCTGACCGCGTTCTGATTTTGGAGAACGCATACTATTCGGTCATCAGCCCGGAAGCGTGTTCGGCCATTCTGTGGCGCGACCGGCGCCACGCGCCCGAAGCCGCGGAAGCGTTGAAGTTGACGGCGCAGGATTTGTTAAAACTTAACGTGGTCGATGAAATCGTGGACGAACCCGAAGGCGGCGCGCACCGCGATTACGAAACGTCGGCAACAAATCTCGGCATGGCCTTGCGACGGAATCTGGAAGGTATCATCACCACGCCGGTGGATGAGTTGCTCAAGAAGCGATACAAAAAGTTTCGGAAACTCGGCAATTTCGCCGAATCGAAACCGAGTTCGGCGAGTTCATAATTGGTGATGCGACTCAAGGGCTGTCGATCTTGCGGATGCTTTGCCGCAATTTTTCTCGCCGTTTCTACCGCGCAGGCAGGTTCAGCCGCGGGTTTCAGTTATGACCGCGATACCCTCGCATTCGCGAACACAACTGTATTTGCCTACGAACAGGGAAAAATCGTTTCTCACCACAATTTCTTTGAGCGGAAAAAACCGGACCGCTACACCCGCCGCTGTTTCGTCATGACCCGGACCGTCGAGCAGTTTTACAAGTTCGCCCGGTTCGATCCGAACTCTCCGCTCTTAGATGAGAGCGAGCTGCATAAACGCATTCGATCGGTCACGCGCAAACCTCCATGGCACGATCCATTGCCGCCGGAAAAGCGCGTCGTCTTTCCCGGTTATCATAATTTGCGCGAAATGAGTCAGGCGCACACCAGGCTGATGCAGAGAAACATCGGCCTCGGCTGGGTCGCTTATCTACGGCCGGGGAATTTCCGGATGTTTTATTTACACAACCGGACTTATCAGGAAAAAACGCATCAACAGCTGGAGCAAACGCTCGCCCGCGGGGAATTTTTCATCGCGTATCTCTCGGATTATCCGATCCTCCACATCAATCATTCCGTCCTCGTTTACACTCACGATGGCCAGCGATCTCCCGACGGCACCGATCATTATCTCGTTTACGATCCGAATCATCCCGACGCGCCGCGTCATTTGAAATGGCTGCCGGCAAAGCGCGAATTCAATTATCAGAAAGATCAGGAATTCGTCGGCGGGTTCACCCGCGTCTTTCAGGTTTACGGCAAGGTCTTGCAGTAATTTCCATCACGCGATTGGACGCGGCGGAAATAAAAACCGCAGCGCCGGCTCAACCCGCATCGCCCAAGCGCCTTCACTATGATCGGCGCCTTCGATTTCGTGGTAATGCAAATCCTCGAACGGGTGCCACCCTTTGTCGATCATTGCCGCGCATAAAGTTCGCGCGCGTTCCCAGCCTGGTTCATTTGTGCCGGTGTCGAGCCAGATTTTGAGCGGAAGTTTTCGGTCAAGATCGTTGACCATTTTCACGATGACTTGATCGTCCCACCAAACTGATGGCGACATCGCGATAAGACGCGTGAAAAAATTCGGAAACCACAAGCCTAATGAAAGCGTTAGCAACGCCCCAAGCGACGAACCTCCCAGGCCGGTGAATTCCGCCTCCGGTTTCGTGCGATATTGTCTGTCGATGTAAGGCTTAAGTTCTTCGATCAGAAAGCGCCCATATCTTCGCGCCCAACCTTTGCTCCGTTTTTTGCGTTTCGCGCTCGCGTCAATTATTCCCGGAGTCGGCGCATATTCGTGAATGCGATCGTCGCCCGTGTTGGCAATCGCCACGATGATCAACGGCTCGATCAGATTTTGCCGAACCAATCGCTGCGCAGTTTCGTCGACCCCCCACTCGACCCCGGCAAACGAGGTGGCCGCGTCGAAAACATTCTGGCCGTCCTGCAAATACAAAACCGGATGGCGTTTTCGCGAATAACGCGAATAACCGCGCGGCAACCAAACGAGAACATCACGACGATTACCAAGGATTTTCGATGGAAACCTGTGGTGCCGCCTGATTGTTCCGGTGAGTGTGTGTTTGGGCATGAAACCGAGACGCTTCGTTGAAGATGTCGAACTTGTCCACCGTGAGGCAAGTGGATTGACCTCAATCGCCGGCTCTCCTTATTGTCGACCTTTCAATGAACCAATGAACGAACGTTACATCAAATGGCACACACCCTGGCTCAACCGCGAGTTTGAAATGCTCGCCTTCGGAAACGGCGGAGGACTACCGCTCATTTTATTTCCGACCTCGTTCGGCAGTTATTACCAAAACAAGGATTTCGGTCTCGTCGGTTCAGTCGCTTCCTACGTCGATGCCGGGAAGGTCACGGTTTACTGCCCGGACGCAATCGATCTCGACAGTTTTTACAACAAGGGAATTCATCCAGCTGATCGGATGAAAACGCATAACGCTTACGAAAACGTGATTGTCCGCGATGTGTTCGAACACGCACGACGCGAATGTCATTGTCATCGTGTGGCCGTGTGCGGCGCGAGTCTCGGCGCTTATCACGCCGCCAACATCGCGTTTCGTCATCCGGATACGGTTAGTAATCTCATTAGTCTGAGCGGTTCGTTCGACATCAGCGATTTTTTCGACGGCTATTACGACGACAACATTTATTTCAACAGTCCGTTTCATTATCTGCCGAACACGACCGATCCGTGGAAATACAATCACATGGGCATCATCATCGGCACCGGTGAATGGGACAACACTCGCCACGAATCATATCGGCTTTCGGAAATTCTGAATTCCAAAGGGATCCAGCACTGGCTCGATGATGGGAAATGGCGCGGCCACGATTGGAATTACTGGCGCGACATGCTGCCGTATTATTTGTCGAAGATTTAGCTGTAGTGGCCGCCGTCTCGGCGGCAATCAGCTCGTGCCGCTGCGGACAGCCGCCTCTACAACGGAATGACAAAAGACAAGATCCTTCTCGGCGCGCACATGTCGATCGGCGGCGGCGTGCACACCGCAATTGAGCGCGGCTGCTCGATCAACTGCACCGCGATCCAGGTGTTCGTGAAGAACAACATGCAATGGTTTGCGCGCCCGCTCGCGCGCGAGGAAATCCGCGCCTTCCTCGAACATCGCCAACGTGGCCAGTTATTATCGGTCTTTGCCCATGCGAATTATTTGATCAATCTCGCGACCACCAATCCGCAGTTTCACGCGAATTCCATCCGCGCTTTGTCTGAAGAGCTTACTCGGGCCGGCCAACTCGAGCTTCCATTTCTGGTTCTTCATCCCGGCGCGCATCTCGGTGCAGGCGAAAAACCCGGACTCGAGAAAATCGCCGCCTCGATCGACCGCGTGTTTCGCAAAATTCCGAAAGTGAAGACGCGGATCGCGGTCGAAACGACCGCCGGCCAGGGCTCGTGTCTCGGCCACAGCTTCGAGCAGATCGCTTACATCATCCAAAATGTGCGCGAGCCGGAGCGACTCTGTGTTTGTCTCGACACCGCGCATATTTTCGCCGCCGGTTTCGACATCGGGAGTGAAGCCGGGATCAAGAAAACATTTCGCGAATTCGATCGCGTGATCGGACTCGATCGCCTGGCTGCCATTCACCTGAACGATTCCAAAACCGCGCGCGGTTCGCGGGTGGATCGACACCAGCACATCGGAAAGGGCCAGATCGGTCTGGACGCATTCCGCTTTATTATGCGCGACCGGCGATTTCGAAAAATCCCAAAGGTTCTCGAGACGCCGAAAGGCAAGGAATTGCATGAAGACGTCGCGAACATGAAAACGCTCCGTGGGTTGTTGTAGGTGGATCGAGCAGTCCCTCGCTCGATGCCAAAAATGATGCGCCTTCGGCGCGACTATTAACATCGCGCGACGGAGCGCGCGATCCACCTAGCTAATCAGCCGGATCGCCAACGGATAGCGATAGAGCTTGCCTTCGCTGGCCTGGATCGAAGCGACGATGACAAAAATAATGTTAAGAATATGCAGCAGAATCAGGATTGGAATCCCGATCAAGACAATGATCAAAATCGCCGCGATCGCGTTCCAGATCAGCATCGAAATCTGAAAGTTCATCGACTCTTTGCCGTGGGCGTCGATCTCGGGCGAATCCTGACGCTTGGCCAGCCAGACGATAAGCGGGCCAACAATGTGACCCGCGACCGGCACTAAGAATCCGACTAAAGCGGTGGCGTGCGCAAGAATGCACCACGTTCGCACACTGGAAGATGTCGATGTTGTCGTTGTCTCCATAGTTATCCTTTCACGCGTTCGATTTGAGCGCCGAGCTCGCTCAGTTTCTCATCCAAATGTTCGTAGCCGCGATCAATATGATAAACGCGGCTGACTTCGGTGATTCCATCCGCCTTCAATCCGGCAAGCACGAGTGCGGCTGACGCGCGCAAATCGCTCGCCATCACCGGCGCGCCAAAGAGACGATCGACGCCTTGGATCACGGCGGTTGGTCCCTCAAGATCGACATGTGCGCCCATGCGTTTGAGCTCCGCCACGTGCATGTAGCGCTGCGGAAAAATGTTTTCTGTGATGACGCTGATTCCGCCAGTGGTGGAAAGAAGCGCACACATTTGTGCCTGCATATCGGTCGGAAAACCGGGATATGGCTCGGTCGCGAGCTCAAGCGGTGCGGCCACGCCGTTGGGCGAAACGGTTATGGAATTGTTGGTCGATTCGATTTTGAATCCGCAATTGCTCAGCGCCTTGGTCACGGCTTGAACGTGCTCCGGTTCGACGCGCTTGATCGTGACTCCTTTGCCGCAAATCGCGCCCGCAACCAGAAAAGTTCCGGCTTCGATCCGATCGGGGATGATGTCGTGCTCAGCACCGTGCAATTCCTTGACGCCTTCAACGATAATGCGGCGAGTGCCGGCGCCTTCAATCTTCGCGCCCATCTTGTTCAGAAAATTCGCGAGATCGACAACTTCCGGTTCCTGAGCGGCGCCTTCGATCACGGTCGTCCCTTCTGCCAGCGCTGCCGCCATCATTACGTTGTCGGTGCCGAGAACGGTCGGCCCAAATTTGCCGCGCAAATTGATCACCGCACCGGTGAGTTTCGGCGCAAACACTTTGATGTTGCCGGCTTCCACCCGAACGGCAGAACCGAGCGCTTCGAATCCCTTCAAGTGCAGGTCGATCGGACGATCGCCGATGACGCAGCCGCCCGGCAACGAAACCGTCGCTTCCTTGCAGCGGCCGAGCAACGGACCGATGACGCAAACAGAAGCGCGCATCCTCCGAACAACATCATAGGGCGCAACCGAATCGATTTTCGCAGCCGCGACCGTGACCGTGCCGCTGGCGCGTTCCACTTCCGCGCCGAGATGCTTCAAAATTTGCAGCATGTAATTCGTGTCGCTCAGGTCCGGTACACGGTGAATCGTGCACGGTTCGCGCGTAAGCAGCGTCGCCGCCAAAATCGGCAGGGCGGAATTTTTCGAGCCGCTGATTTTGATCGTTCCGCTCAGCGGATGTCCCCCGTGAATCCGGATTTTATCCATACCTGGCTAAGAGAAAACGTGAGATACCTGAATAATCCTTTTTTAACTCGATGTCGTGATAATTTTTTTGACGAAGAAAGTCCGAAAGTCCTTCAGCCTGACCAAGGCCAATTTCCAGGGCCAGCAGCCCGCCTGGTTCTAGATGCGCGGGCGCTTGCTCGATTAATTTTCGCACCAACTCGTCACCGCTGGGTCCGCCAAAGAGTGCCACTTCTGGATCATGCAGCACTTCGCGCGCGAGCAAATGTCGCTCTTGCACGGAAATGTACGGAAGATTCGCCACGATCAGTTCGAATCTTTCAGACAAATTTTCGAGCAGATCGATTTTTTGAAATCGGACCCGCTCACTTAATCGGAGCTGGGCCGCGTTTTCGCGCGCCAGCGACAGCGCGTCTTCGGAAATGTCGACGCCATAAATTTCTGCTTCCGGAAACTTCGCTGCCAAGCTGAGCGCGATCACACCTGACCCAGTTCCCACATCAATGATTTTCGATTTTCCATTCTCGATTGTCGATTGCAGCAGCTCGACGAGCTCTTCAGTCTCGGGCCGCGGCACCAGCGCCCGTCTATCGATTGCGAACGTGTGACCGCAAAATTCAACCGTGCCCAACAAATGCTGAAGCGGTTCGCCTTGGCCTCGGCGCTTCACCAGATCGCGCAACGGTCCAAGCTCGTTTTCGGCAAGATTCCGCTCGAACTCTAAATAAAGATCCATTCGCGATAGTCGGAGTGCGTGAGCGAGCAACTGCTCTGCGTTTAAGCGCGGGTTCTCGATCTCGTGATTCGCGAAGTACGCAGTCGTGGACTGCAGGACTTCGAGGAGGCTTTTCGTTTTTGTCATGTCGAGCGAAGGCGAGACATCTCTAGATATTTCTGAAATAGTCACAGATTTCTCCACTTCGGTCGAAATGACAGAAATGGTTGAATCACGCGATCGACGACTCTTTCAATCGCTCTGCCACATCGGCGGCTTGGAGCGTACGAATCATCTCCTCGAGATTCCCGTCGATAACGCGATCTAAGTTATAGAGCGTCAGTCCGATACGGTGGTCGGTCAGGCGGTTCTGAGGAAAATTGTAGGTCCTAATTTTTTCTTCGCGCCCACCGGTGCCAATCTGTCCGCGACGTTGCGCGCTGTATTTCGCCGCTTCCTCCTGCTGTTGCCGTTCAAGTAATCGCGCCCGCAAGATCGACAATGCCTTTTCCTTGTTCTTGAGCTGACTGCGACCGTCCTGGCAACGAACAATCGTGCCGGTTGGAATGTGCATCACTTGCACTGCCGAGTCGGTGGTGTTCACGCCTTGTCCGCCCGGA